>NZ_JAODZG010000035.1:0-36251 GCF_029835135.1 Stenotrophomonas sp. GD04145
GGCCCCCATCGCAACGTCTGGTAGCGCCGGGCCGTGCCCGGCGGCTTCGGCTCAGTCCCAGGCCGGCGCGATGCCTTCCGGATTGGCCAGCCGATGCCCGCGGTCGAGCCTGGCAATCTGTGCCATGTCCTCCTCGGTCAAACGGATGGCCGCCGCTTCCAGATTGGAGGCCAGGTTCTCGCGCCGGGTCGAGGACGGAATCACCGCAAAGCCCTGCTGCAGTGCCCATGCCAGTGCGATCTGTGCCGGCGTGGCCTGGTGGCGGCCGGCGATGGCCTGGATCACCGGGTCCTTGATGACTTCGCCATAGGCCAGGCTCATGTAGGCGGTGACAGGGATGCCGTTTTCCTGCAGGAACTTCACCAGCAGGCGATTCTGCAGGTAGGGATGGATCTCGACCTGATTGGTGGCGATGGCGTCGGCGCCGAGGATGCCGATTGCCTTGCGCGTCTGCGCGATGGTGAAGTTGGAGATGCCGATCTCCCTGGTGAGGCCCTGCGCCCTGGCTTCGGCCAGCGCTGGCAGGTACTCCTCCATCGGCACGTCGACCTTGTCGTTCGGTGAGGGCCAGTGGATCAGCGCCAGGTCGACATGGTCGGTGCGCAGCTTCTTCAGGCTGTCGTGCAGGCTGGCCAGCAGCGCATCGCGCTTGAACTCGGTGATCCAGACCTTGGTGGTCAGGTAGATCTCGTCACGCGGCACGCCGGATTCGGCGATGGCCTGGCCGACCTCGGCCTCGTTGTCGTAGATCTGCGCGGTATCGATGGCGCGGTAACCGACGTCCAGTGCGTTGCGTACCGAGTCGATCACAGTCTGGCCTTTCAGGCGGAAGGTGCCGAGACCGAAAGCGGGGACAGTCATGGGGGAACTCCAGCTAATGGGGGGAAGGGCGCGGTAGATCCGCACAAGGGTAGGGCAGGGCCTGCATGCATGCCGGCAACGGTGCATTGCGCAGGCGTGGAGATGCGTCGGTAGTGAGCGGCGTCGTATCAGTGTGCGGTGATCGCGGTGCCCTCGGCGCGGTCGTCGATGCCGTCGCGACGGTCCAGGCGGCCGCTGAGCACGGTCAATGCATAGGCACCCACCACCACCAGCGCGCCCAGCCACGGCGTATGCATCAGGCCGACGTTCTCCACCACCAGGCCGCCCAGCGATGCGCCCAGGGCGATGCCGATGTTGAATGCAGCGATGTTCAGTCCGGATGCCACGTCGGTGGCCTGCGGCGCATAGCGCTGCGCCTGCTTGACCACATAGACCTGCAGTCCGGGCACGTTGCCGAAGGCCACCGCACCCAGGGCCAGCACCGTCAGCAACATCAACACCGTGTTGTAGGCGGTGAAGGTGAGCGCCAACAGGACCATGGCCAGCAGGGCGAAGATGCGCCTGAGCGCCGGAACCGGACCCATGCGGTCGGCCATGCGGCCGCCCCACAGATTGCCGATCGCCACCGACACGCCATACACCAGCAGCACCAGGCTGACCGCGTTGGCCGAGAAGCCGGTGACGTCCTGCAGGATGGGCGCCAGGTAGGTGAAGGCCAGGAACGTGCCGCCGTAGCCCAGTGCCGTCATCGCGTAGACCAGCAGCAGGCGCGGCTGGGCCAGCACGGCCAGCTGCTGGCGGAAGCGGGCGGGCGCGCTCTGCGGCACAGTGCGCGGCACGAACAGCGCCGCTCCGACCAGGGCGATCACACCCAGGCCGGCCACGGCCAGGAAGGTCGCGCGCCAGCCCAGGTGCTGGCCGATGAAGGTGCCCAGCGGCACGCCGGTCACCAGTGCGACGGTCAGCCCGGTGAACATGATCGCGATCGCGCTGGCGGCCTTTTCTTTCGGCACCACCGCCGTGGCGATGATCGAGCCGATCGAGAAGAACACGCCATGGGCGAGGCCGGTCAGGATGCGGGCGACAATCAGCGAGGCGTAGCCCGGTGCCATCCAGGCGATGACGTTGCCCAGCGTGAACAGCGCCATCAGTGCCACCAGCAGGGTCTTGCGCGGCACGCGGCCGGTCAGCGCAGTCAGCACCGGCGCGCCGATGGCTACGCCCAGGGCGTACAGCGAGACCAGCAGGCCGGCCGAAGGCAGGCTGACCTGCAGGTCGGCGGCGATGGTCGGAATCAGGCCGACGATGACGAATTCGGTGGTGCCGATGGCGAAGGCGCCCAGGGTCAGCGCCAGCAGGGCGAGAGGAATGCCGCGGATCATGGCGGGCTCCGGAGGAAGGAAGGCGCGCAGTGTGCGCGGCCCACCTTTGCCGAAAAACCGGTCTTCACGCCAATCACTCTTGCCTGGTGGTCAATAATGGCGCCATGAAGACCACCCTCGATGAAATGCAGGCCTTCCTGGCCGTGATCGACAGCGGTTCGATCAGTGCCGCCGCCGAACAGCTGGGTCAGACCCCGTCCGGCGTGAGCCGGGCGCTGGGGCGGCTGGAGGACAAGCTGGGCACCACCCTGCTGACCCGTACCACGCGGCGGCTGCACCTGACCGCCGAAGGCGAGGCCTACCTGCGCCATGCACGGGCGATCATCGACGCGGTGGAGTCGGCCGAAGAGCAGATGGCGGCGCGCCGCGAGCGCCCGGCTGGACGCCTGCGGGTGGATGCGGCCATGCCGTTCGTGCTGCACGTGATCGTTCCCCTGGTGGCGGGCTACCGCGCGCGTTACCCGGAGGTGCAGCTGGAGTTGAACAGTTCCGAACGCTACATCGACCTGCTGGAACGACGCACCGACGTGGCCATCCGCATCGGCCCACTGGCCGACTCAACGCTGCACGCGCGCTCGCTGGGCCGCTGCCGGCTGCAGCTGCTGGCCAGCCCGGGCTACCTGGCCGAGCACGGTGAACCGGCCAGCGTGGCGGCGCTGGGTCAGCACACGCTGCTGGGATTCAATGAACCCGAATCGCTGAACCGCTGGCCCGTGCCGGGCGACGCCGACGGCCAGCTGCTGGTACGGCCGGACATCGCCGTATCCAGCGGCGAGACCCTGCGCCGGTTGGCGGTGGAAGGGGTGGGCATCACCTGCCTGTCGGACTTCGTCACCGAACGCGACCGTGCTGCCGGCACGCTGGTGCCGGTACTGGCTGCACAGACGCTGGATGTCTACCAACCGATCCACGCCGTGTACTACCGCAACACGGCGGTCTCGGCGCGGATCAGCTCGTTCCTGGACCATCTCGGTGACGCGATGGTGCAGTCGGATTACCTGCGCTGAGGCATGCCGCGCTCGCCGGGCATGGCCCGGCGTTACCTGCGCGTTCGGCAGAGCCGGACCCATGCTCGGCTGCACAGGGTCCATGCAGTCCTTCAGGCCGCGCGCGCCAGCGCATCGCCGCTCGCCGCGGGGGGCGACAGATCGAACACATCCACCGCGTCCATCAACCGGTCCGCCTGCTGCTCCAGGCTGCGCGCGGCGGCGCTGGCCTCTTCCACCAGCGCGGCATTCTGCTGGGTCGCGCCGTCCATCTGCACCACGGTCTGGTTGACCTGTTCGATGCCTGCACTCTGTTCCTGCGACGCGGCGGAGATCTCGGCCATGATGTCGGTCACGCGCTGCACCGAGGCGACGATCTCGGCCATGGTCATGCCCGCCTGGCGCACGCGTTGTGCGCCATCGGCTACCTGGTCCACCGAGGTATCGATCAGCGTCTTGATCTCCTTGGCCGCATTGGCTGAACGCTGCGCCAGCGTACGCACCTCACTGGCCACCACGGCGAAGCCCCGGCCCTGCTCACCGGCACGCGCAGCCTCCACCGCTGCGTTCAATGCCAGGATGTTGGTCTGGAAGGCGATGCCATCGATCACGCTGATGATGTCGGCGATCTGCCGCGAAGAGGCCTCGATCGCCCCCATCGTCGCCACCACCTGCGTGACCACCTCGCCGCCCTGCGAGGCAACCTCGTGCGCGCCGATCGCAAGCTGGTTGGCCTGGCGTGCGTGCTCGGCGTTCTGGCGCACGGTGGAGGTCAGTTCCTCCATCGATGCTGCCGTCTCCTCCAGGTTGGCAGCCTGCTGCTCGGTGCGGCGCGACAGGTCGTTGTTGCCGGCGGCGATCTCGGCGGCCGCGGCATGGATGCTGCCCGAAGTGTGCTTGATGTCGGTGACGATGGTGGCCAGCTGCGCCGCAGTCGTGTTGGCATCGCCAGCGATGCGGGCGAACACGCCCTGGAAGCTGCCGTGCATGCGCGCGCCAAGCCGGCCATCGGCAATCGCGCGCAGCATCGTTGAGACCTCGCCGAGATTCTGCTCGGTGGTCTGCATGAGCTGGTTCAGGCCCTCCACCATCGCGCGGAAGTCATGCTCGAAGCGCGCGCTGTCACCGCGCTGGCTGAAATCGCCGGCCGCAGCGGCGGCGGCAAGGCGGCGGATCTCGCCGTTGATGGTGCCAAGGTTGGCCTTGGCAGTATCCAGCGCTTCGGTGATGACGGCCTTCTCGCCTGGCAGGCGCTCCATGTCCTCGCTGAGATCGCCCACCGCATAGCGGCCCATGATCGTGATCGCGCGCATCTTCACCCGGATGTGCGCGTCGACCAGCGCGTTGCTGTCGGCCACCATGGTTCCGAATGCGCCAGGGAAGGCGCTGGCATCCATGCGATAGCTGATCGAGCCGGCGTCATGCGCCTTCGCCATTGCCGCCTGCGCCTCGAGCACGCCGCCCACCGTGGCCTGCACGGCCTGCATGGCCTGCGCCAGCCGGCCCACTTCATCGCGGCTGCGAACCTGCACGACGTGCTGCAGGTCGCCAGCGGCCACGGCGCGCGCAGCCGCCTCCACCGCCAGCACCGGTTGCACCACCGCGCGGCGCAGCCACCAGGCCAGGCCCATCAGCAGCAGCGCAGCGGCGACCACGGTCAGCACCGCGCACAGCAGCAGCATCTGCCTTGCCTGCTGCGCGCGCGTGGCCACCGCGGCCTCGGCCACCCGGGTGGCCTGCGTGCTCAGCGCGTCCAGCGATGCGGCCACCGCGCGGTCCTTGCCCCGCACCAGGGTATCGCCGGCAGTGGCATCGTAGCCGGCAGCAGCAAACGCCTGCAGTGCAGCGTGATAGTCCTTCTGCAGCTGCGCATGCAGGCCAGCGAAGGCGAGGGCGAGCTCGCGCGTACGGGTATCGGGGCTGCCGGCCAGCCCGCGTGCCAGTCCATCGACGATTCTGCCTTCGCTGTCGAATGCATCCAGATGACGCTGGCGCAGGACCGGATCGTGGCCCCGCAGCAGCACGTTCTTCCATTCCTGCACCTGGCCACGGAACTCGCGCTGCAGGCGTTCGGCATCGCGGCCATGGGCGACTTCGGCAGGCACCTCGGCAGACAGCTTCAGCCAGGCCGACGCCAGGCCGGCCAAGGCACACAGCAGGATGACGGCGAGGCCAAGGGATACGGCGCCGAGCAGCTTCGTCTGCAGTCGCGGCGCATGGGGAGAGGCATTCATGGGGCGAGATCTCGGAAGGGGGGCGATGCGGTATCGACCTGATCTCGCGTGCTCTGAAGTGCGATAAGGATCACATTATCGTTTCGTTCAACGAGGTGAAGGAAATGTTTCATAGGACAGATGTGTCCATATGGAACGAAACAGGACGCTCGACAGGGGATATAAATGTAACTATTGTTGTTACATGAAATCCTCGAACCCGCTTTCCGACGCGCTGCACGTGATGGCCCATCTCGTGGGCCAGCAGGGGCCGCGCACCTCCGAACAGCTGGCCATGTGCCTGCCGACCCATCCGGTGGTGATCCGCCGGCTGCTGGCGCAGATGCACAAGGCCGGGCTGGTGCGCAGCACACGCGGGCACGGCGGTGGCAGCCAGCTGGCGCGCGATGCGACCCGCATCACGCTGCACGACATCTACCTGGCGGTCGGCGCACCGCCGCTGGTGCAGATCGGCACACGCGGCGCAGGTCGTGGCTGCCCGATCCAGCAACTGGTCGATTCGGCGCTGCTCGATGGTGCCCGTGAAGCGCAGCGATTGCTGGAACACCGCCTGCAGTCCACCACGCTCGACCAGCTCGGCGCGGAGTTCGCGCGCCACCTCGCCCATCACCGCACCCTGGAAGGACACCATGAATCCTGAAGTGATCATCGTCGGCGGCAGTTACGCCGGCATCGCCGCGGGCCTGATCCTGGCCCGCGCACGCCGCGCGGTCACCGTCATCGACGCCGGCCTGCCCCGCAACCGTGCGGCCAGCCATTCGCATGGCGTCCTCGGCCTGGACGGCATCAGTGGTGCCGAGCTGTTGAAGACGGCGCGCCAGCAGCTGCTGGACTATCCCAGCGTGCGCTGGATCCATGCCGAGGCCGCGCACGCCACCGCCAGCCCCGACGGTGTCGAGGTCCGCACCGCGGATGGCCAGGTGCTGGCCGCACGCAAGCTGCTGCTGGCCAGTGGCATCAGTGACCAGCTGCCGGACCTGCCCGGCCTGGCCGAGCGCTGGGGCAGCACCGTGCTGCATTGTCCCTACTGCCATGGCTACGAAGTCGGCGGCGGAGCGATCGGCGTGCTCGGCGGCCATCCGATGTCGGCCGGCAAGGCACCGCTGTTCGCCGACTGGGGCAATGTCACCTTCTTCAGCCAGGCGGGGGAGATCAGTGAGGAGGAACGCGTGGCCATGCAGCAGCGTGGCGTGCAGATCGAGATCTCGCCGGTGATTGCCGTGCAGGGCGACCAGCCGACCTGGCTGGAAGTGGAACTGGCCGATGGCCGCCGCATCGCCCAGCGCGCGCTGTTCGTTCCGGCTACCCAGGCGATGGCCACGCCGCTGGTGCAGCAGCTGGGCTGCGCGCTGGTCGAAAGCCCGCTCGGCGTGCTGATCGAAGTGGACGCGATGAAGCAGACCTCGGTGCCGAACGTGTACGCTGCAGGCGACGCGACCACGGTCGGCAATATCACCCTGGCCGCCGCCGAAGGGGTGCGTGCCGGGATCGGCGTACATCACGCGCTGGTCAGCGAAGACAGCATCGGGTGATGGAAAGGGCCGGATTCCGCTCTCTTGAACGGCATCCGGCCCGCCGCATCATCCTTTGACGCACAGCACCTGGCGCAGTGTGTGGACCACGTCCACCAGGTCGAGCTGGGCGGCCATCACATCGTCGATCGACTTGTACGCCGCCGGCGATTCATCCAGCACGCCGCTGTCCTTGCGGCATTCCACATGCGCGGTCGCCTCGCGGTGCTGGGCCAGGGTGATCCGCTCGCGTGCCGTGCCGCGGCTCATCACCCGGCCTGCGCCGTGGCTGCAGCTGTGGAAACTGTCTGCATTGCCCTTGCCACGCACGATGTAGCTGCGCGTGCCCATGCTGCCGGGGATGATGCCCAGCTCGCCCTGGCGTGCACTGACCGCACCCTTGCGGGTGACCAGCAGTTCCTGCCCGGCGTGCGTTTCCTTCTGCACGTAGTTGTGGTGGCAGTTGACGGCCATCGCCGCCAGCCGGAACGGCGGCAGCCGATGCCGCATCTCGGCCAGCACGCGCGCCATCATCGCCTCGCGATTGTGCCGCGCGTAGTCCTGCGCCCAGGACACCGCTTCCACGTAGTCGTCGAACAGCGGCTCGCCTTCCATGAAGAAGGCCAGGTCCTTGTCAGGCAGATGGAAGCCGAGCACGCGGCGCTCCAGCTCGCGACGCGCCTGCTCGATGAAGTACGTGCCGATCAGGTTGCCGGTGCCACGCGAGCCGCTGTGCAGCATTACCCACACGGCATCCGTTTCATCCAGGCACAGCTCGATGAAGTGGTTGCCACCTCCCAGCGTGCCCAGCTGGCGATCGAGCTTGTCGGTGCGGATCCGGCGATGCCTGTCCTTGATCTTCTCCAGGCCAGCGGCCAGGCCGGACTGCACCAGCCGCGTGTGGATGCTGTCGGGCATGCGCTGATGCTCGCCACTGCGACCGTTGCCGACCGGGATGCTGCGCTCGATGCTGTTGCGCAGCTGCCGCAGGTCATCGGGCAGGTCGTTGGCCTGCAGCGTCGTGCGCACCGCGGCCATGCCGCAGCCGATGTCCACGCCCACCGCCGCCGGAATGATCGCCCCGCGGGTCGGGATCACCGAGCCGACGGTCGCGCCCTTTCCCAGGTGCACGTCCGGCATCACGGCCACCCAGGGCCCGACGAATGGAATGGCGGCGATGTTGCGCAGCTGCTCATGGGCCTGCGCCTCCAGCGGCACGCCGTTCACCCAGCCCTTGATCGGCGTGGTGCCCTCGGCATGCAGCCATTGATAAGTGTGTTGAGTATCCATGTTGCAATCCATCTCCATGATGGGCCGGCGGCGCGTCCCTGCGCCGCCCCAGCCCCCTACTTCATCGTCACCAGCTGCTTCAGCACGCCATCCAGGCCGCCGAACACGGTGAGCTTGTCGATCTTCTCGGTGACCTTCTCCAGCGCTTCCAGCTCCTTCAGCCGCATCAGCACCGGGTTGTCCTCGATCAGCCTGGCGGTATTGAGCTGCGAGCGGGTGGCGTTGGCCTCCTCGCGGCGGCGGATCACGCTGGCCTGTGCCTGCTTCTCAGCCAGCACCACGCCGTTGAGGATCTCCTTCATCTCGCCCGGCAGGATCACGTCCTTGATGCCGACACCCAGCAGCTGCACACCGTGGCCCTCGATCGCGGCGCGCACGTGCGCGGCGATCTCACCGTCCAGCGCCGCCTTCTCGCCCAGCAGCTCATCCAGGCTGCGCGTGGCGATCGCCTGGCGCAGGCCGAACTGCAGCTGCCGGTAGATGAACTCGTCGGCGTTGCTGAGCGTGCGGTGTGCACGCACCGGGTCGACCACCTGCACGGTCGCGGCCAGGTTCACCCGCAGGGTCACCTTGTCGCGGCTGAGCAGCTCCTGGCCGGACACGTCGAGCGAACGCGCGCGCAGTTCGACGCGCTCCACCGACACGTTGCCGTTGAAATTCCAGAACGCGTGCAGTCCGGCATCCAGGGTCTGTCGCAGCGTACCGTCGACGAACAGCAGGCCGACCGATTCGCTCGGCACGGTGCTGATCACCGCCACGCGCGGCAGTACGCCCAGCTGGCCCAGGCGCTGCTGCACGTTGGCCGGCACGCGCGGTTCGTCACCCAGGGCCATCACGCGCACCTCGGTGTCGACCGAACCCCGCCAGTAAAGATGGCGGCTGCCGGGCGGCAGGACGTCATCGATACGGCCATTGCGCAGCAGCAGACCCACCTGTGCAGCGCCGATATCGGCCAGCACGAAGTGTTCGTGCAGCTGTGCTCCCAGCGCGTCGATCAGGCTGTCCTGGTCGCTGCCGTTGTAGGCGCTGCCCTTCGATGCGTTGTGCACGGTCACCTGCGGCGAGCCGCCGAACCGCGACAGGCGGTGCACGCCCGGCAGCAGCACCTGCTGGAAACGACGGTTGCGATACACCAGGCCGCGCTCGCCGTCGCCGATCACGACCTTGATGGTCCAGAACATGGGAGTCTCTCCTTGTATGGCTCTGGTGGTTCGACCCGATGGGAATCCATCGCCGTGACCCGGGCCGATCAGGTCGTGGCGAGGCGGCCTGCACACCCCGTGCAGGCCGCGGAAGAGGGCGGCCATCGGCGGACGGTCCGCGCGCGGAGCCTTCGGTGCGCCGGCAGTACTGCCATGGGCGTCGCCGGCAGGCAGCACCGGGGTGGACCAAGGCGGGCAGTGGCGGCGGACCGGGGCCCGGCGTGCGGTCCGTTGCTTCCACTTCTCCGCCCGAAGGCGATGTCCGTGGATGGCGACGATGGCCGCTGGGACGTGCGTCCCGGGTGTTGCTTCAACTCATGACGTGACAGGTCATGTGGTTTGGAGTGGGAATTGAACCCACGACAGACGGACTCAGGATCCGTTGCTCTGACCAGGCTGAGCTATCCAGTTGGGAACCGCGCGGAATCGAACCGCGTGCCGGCGAACCGGCGCCTGCGACCAGCAGGCGATCCAGGCGAGGGCATGTCCGCGACCTCCGGCATACGCTACGGCAGCGCCGCGCGCACCAGCCCGCCATTGAAACGGGACCGTTGGAAAATCGAGGGTGCAGGCCATCGACATTATCGGCGGGCGATAATGTTGTGAGGCAATGCAGATAATGTCCGGGCACGGCCGCCCGCGCGAAGATAAAGTCCGGCGTGCAGGTAATGGCCGATCAGTGTGCGGCGGAATGCCGCGCAGGGTGCAGTTCTGGCATCGCGGGTCCTTGTGCCGACGCAAACGAAAACGCCCCCGGGACATACGTTCCGAGGGCGTCGTCAAGCCTCGGAGATCGGGGTGGCCGATCTCCGCAGGGCGGGTATCAGGCCGTTGTGGGCAGTGCTTCCTTGCCGGACGCGCGCGCCAGCACATCCATGCGCAGGCATGGCAGCAGTGTGGCGATGGCGGAGAAATGCGCGTTCAAGGGAAACATCCAGGCGGGTGTTGAAACGAGGTGCGCACGATAAACCACGATTTAGTCGTGCGCAACCATTTTGTTGAATTATTTTCTTCTGCCCGATGCCGGCGACCGCCCCCGGCCAATCTCAGCCTTCCGCGCTTGCCGCGTCCAGCTGCGCGACATCCTGCACGCTTAGCGATACATTCGCCGCGGCCAGCAGGTCGTGCAGCTGTTCGACGCTGGTGGCGCTGACGATCGGCGCGGTGATCGACGGCCGTGCGATCTGCCATGCCATTGCGATCTGTGCCGGGCTGGCAGTGTGCTTGCTGGCCACGTCATCCAGCGCTTCCAGGATGCGCAGGCCGCGCGGGTTGAGATAACGCTTCACCACGTTCTCGCCCCGCGCCGGGCTTTTGCCCGAATCGGCTGCCGTGCGGTACTTGCCGCTGAGGAAGCCGCTGGCCAGTGCGTAATAGCCGATCACGCCGATCTGCTCGCGCTGCACCAGCGGTTCCAGCGCGGTCTCGTAGCCGGCGCGGTCGTAGAGGTTGTACTCCGGCTGCAGGGTTTCGTAACGCGGCAGCTTGTAATCGGTGGATACCTTCAGCGCATCGGCCAGGCGGGTGGCGCTGTAGTTGGAGGCACCGATGGCGCGCACCTTGCCGGCTTCGATCAGGCGACCGAACGCGGCCAGCGTGGCTTCCAGCGGTGTCGACTCATCATCCTCGTGGGCCTGGTACAGATCGATCACATCGGTCTGCAGGCGACGCAGCGAGTCTTCCACCGCCGCATTGATGTTGTCCGGGGTCAGCCCCGGGCGCTCGGCCCATTTGCCGACCTTGGTCGCCAGCACCACCTTCTGGCGCTTGCCGCTGCGGGCGAACCACCTGCCGATCAGCGTTTCCGATTCGCCGCCCACATTGCCGGGCACCCAGGCCGAGTACACGTCGGCGGTGTCGACCAGGTTGAAGCCGGCGTCGACGAAGGCATCAAGCAGGGCGAAGCTGGCCTTCTCGTCGGCGCTCCAGCCGAATACGTTGCCTCCGAAGGCGAGCGGACGTACATGCAGGCCGGAACGGCCCAGTTCACGGGTTGCCGTCATGGGCACGGTCTCCTTGGGGGAAGTGCTCCAGAATAGAACGCGTCGTGTTACCGCGCTGCGGCGCTGACCACAAAACAGTGTTCCGCGACGGGCGCGCGGCTAACGATTTGTGAACACCTGGCGCGCGGTGACTGCTAGTCTCGCCGCATCATTCCGCTGGAGTCGCCCCGATGATGCCTGCTTCGTCCCTGCGTGGTTGCCGCCTGTTGCTTGCTTCCGCCCTGCTTGCTGCCGTGCCCGCGTACGCTGCGCCGACCTTGATGGCGCCGGCGCAGATCCAGGTATCGCCCGCCATCGACGCTGCGGTGAAGGCGTCGACCCGCGATCCGGCCAACGTCAAGCGTGATGGCTACCGTCATCCGGCACAGTCGCTGGCCTTCTTCTCGGTGGCACCGGAGAAGACCGTCATCGAAATCACTCCGGGCAACGGTTGGTATTCGGAAATCCTCGCGCCGCTGCTGCATGACAAGGGCCGGTACGTGGCAGCCGTGGTTGACCCGATGGCGGTGGCAGAAGGCCGTGGCCGCGACTACCAGCAGCGCAGCCGCGATGGCCTGGAAAAGAAGTTCGCCGGTGCGCCGGCACAGTTCGGCAAAGCAGTCGTGGTCGCCTACGATCCGGCCAAGCCGGTGTTCGGACCGGCCAACTCGGCCGATGTGGTGCTGACCTTCCGCAACGTGCACAACTGGCGCAAGGCCGGCCAGGCGCAGGGCATGTTCCAGGGCTTCTTCAACGTGCTCAAGCCGGGCGGCGTGCTGGGCGTGGTGGAGCACCGCGCCAAGGCCGATGTGGCCGACGATGATGACACTGGTTATGTCGGCCAGCAGCAGGTGATCGCCTTGGCCGAGGCCGCCGGCTTCAGGTTGGATGCGCGCAGCGAGATCAATGCCAACCCGCGCGACACCAAGGATCATCCCAACGGCGTGTGGACCCTGCCGCCGACCAACCAGCATGACAAGGCCGACGCCGCGAAGTACCAGGCCATCGGCGAAAGCGATCGCATGACCCTGCGCTTCATCAAGCCCTGAGGCGAAGCCTCGCAGCCGCAAGCGGCAATGGACACACGTGTATCCGCCGGGCCTGGCCCGGCGCGACAGTCAAAGGAGTGAGCGGTTGAAGAAGATCCTGTACATCGTGATCGCAGTACTGGTGCTGGTACGCCTGTTCGACTTCGCCTTCCATGGCGGCAATACCTATGACCTGCTGGGCGCGGTGGGGTTCGCGGTGCTGTTGATCGGCATCCTGCAGGATGAACGCGCGCGCCGTGCGAGCCCGCCATTGGCGTCCCAGCGGCGGCGGGCGGCGACCGCATCGGCCTGTGGCATTGCGCTGGTGCTTGTTTCGTTCCTGCTGAAGTGGAAGGTCTTCGGCTGAGGCGCCCGTGATCGCGATGGCAGCGCCGGAATGGGACAATGCCGCATCCACCGCCTGCCGCGCCTGCGATGCTGATTGCCTTCAACAAGCCGTTCAATGTGCTGTGCCAGTTCACCGATTGCAGCGTTCCGCCGCGCCCGACCCTGGCGGGGTTCGGCCTGCCGCCGCGTGTCTATGCGGCCGGCCGGCTGGATCATGACAGCGAAGGCCTGCTGCTGCTGACCGACAACGGTCCCTTGGCGCACAGGTTGACCGACCCGAAGCACAAGGCCGACAAGACCTACTGGGTGCAGGTGGAAGGCACGCCTGGCGAGGACCAGCTGCAGCGCCTGCGCAGCGGCGTGATCCTCAATGACGGGCCGACCCTGCCGGCGAAGGTCGAACGGCTCGATCCCGCGCCGGAGCTGTGGACGCGCGATCCGCCCGTGCGTTTCCGCAAGACCGTTGCCGATACCTGGCTGGCGATCACGATCCGCGAAGGGCGCAACCGCCAGGTACGGCGGATGACCGCCGCCGTGAACCTGCCCACCCTGCGCCTGGTGCGGGTGGCAATGGGTCCTTACCGGCTGGATGATCTGCGCCCCGGGCAGTGGCGGCAGATCGGCTGAAACGAAACGGGCCGGAGATCACCCACAGGCGATCTCCGGCCCGGATGCAGCCGCCTGCCTCAGGCGTCGCTGCCGATATCGCTGTGCTCGTCGACCACGGTGTCGTTGCGGCGGTCGCGGGCACTGATGCGCTGCGCCTGGCCATCGACGACGTGACCATTGGCCGCCTTCTTCTTCTGCTGCTTGCGATACAGGGCATAGCCGAGCAGACCCACACCCACTGCCGCGGCGGCGATGGTCACTGCCGGATTGCGGCGGGCGAACTTGGTGGCAACCTTGCCACCGGTCTTCACTGCGCCCAGTGCCGCTCCCGTCTTGATCCAGTCGCTGGCCTGCGGGCCTAGATGGCGCAGGCTGCCGCCGGCACTCTTCAGGCCGTCGCCCGCGGTGTGGGCCAGGTCCAGGGCGCGCTCCAGGGCGCGGTCGGTAATCACGGTCAGTCTGCTCATGCGGGGGTCCTTTGCCTCGGGTCGAAGTCCAGTGTGGCGCGTTGCCCGTAAACGGTATGTCAGTCGGGCAGTCACACGGCGTGACTCTACGCGCTCCATTCAGGATCAGGCAGGATTGCTATGTTCCCCGTGGTTTGGCCCGGTGGGTGGCGGTGGCCGTCCACGGGTCGTCCGGCCAGGGATGGCGGGGATAGCGGCCCTTCATCTCTTTCTTCACCTCGGCATAGGTGTTTTCCCAGAAGTTGCGCAGGTCCTGGGTGACCTGCAGCGGACGACCGCCGGGTGACAGCAGGTGCAGGGTCAGTGGCACGCGCCCATCGGCGATGCGGGGAGTGTCTGCCAGTCCGAACAACTCCTGCAGCTTCACGGCCAGCACCGGTGGCAGCGGTTCGCCGGACTCGCTGTCCAGTGCATAGGTGATGGGCCGCTCCAGCCCGGAGGGCACAGTGATGCGGCTTGGCGCATGCCGCTCCACGAGCTGCCGCTGTGACCATGCCAGGGGCGACTTCAGCGCTTCTGCGAAGCTGGCTTCGTCCAGCGCATCGAGGCGGCTCTTGCCGGCAAACGCAGGCTGCAGCCACCGCGCGCGGGTGGCGAGCAGCGTGGCATCGCTGCAGTCGGGCAGCTCCAGCTCGGGCATCCAGCGACGCAGCGACTCCACCCGTGCCTGCCATTGGCGCAGGGCCTCGGTCCACGGCAGTGCCTGCAGGCCGAGCTCGGCAACAGCCTCGGTCAAGGCGCCGGCCGCGTGTTCCGGGTCGACCCGGCCCGCCGAGCGACTGTCCAGCACGATGCGATCGAAGCGGGTTTCGCGCAGTGCGACCAGCGCACGCCGTTCGCCGTCCCAGCGCACCGTGTCGGCGGTGACGAAGCGCTGCGGGTAGATCCTGCGCAGATGGTCCTCATCGACCGGCGCGGCGCGCAGCAGAAGCGCATCGCGGGCCTCGAAACGCAGTTCGCTGGCGACCAGCCACGGTTCGCCACGCAGATCGCTCAGTTCATGCAGGCGCGCGCTGCGCCCGTTGGCGAGCAGGTAGCGCAGCGGATCGCCCGGATGCTGGAAGCCGATGCGATCGGGAAAAGCGTGCGCCAGCAGATCGCCCAGCGCGTGCGCTTCGATGCTGGCAGGGGGCGCGGCATCGCAGCGCAGCCGACGCCGCCACTGGCGCGCGGCGGCATCAATGGCAGCCAGTCCACCACGACTGGCATCGGCCGGCGCGCGGCCAGCACGGAACGCGGCCAGCGCGCGCCAGCGTGCCGCCAGTGCATCGCCGCCCTGGCGCAGGGGGTCGCGTGCTTCCAGCAGCGCCGCCAGATCGGCCGCCAGCGCCTGTGCGTGCGGGTCAGGGGCGGCGAGCAGCATCGCGGCCATGCGTGGATGGGTACCCAGCGCCAGCACGCGTCGGCCCAAGGCGGTGATCGCGCCCGACTCCGACAACGCGCCCAGGCGGTGCAGCAGCTCGCGCGCCGCACCCATCGGTCCGCTTGGGGGCGGATCGAGAAAGCGCAGGTCGCTGCTGCCCCACGCCGCCAGCTCCAGCGCCAGTCCTGCCAGTTCGACCTGGTCGATCTCGGCACGCCGCTGAGGCTCCAGCCGCTGCGACTGCGGCCACAGGCGCCAGGCCACGCCCTCGGCCACGCGGCCGGCACGACCGGCACGCTGGTCGGCCGAGGCCTGCGCAATGGCCACCACGTCCAGGCGGGTGAAGCCGCTGTTCGGGTCATAGCGGGGCTCGCGTGCCAGGCCGCTGTCGATCACCACGCGCACGCCGGGCAGGGTCACCGAGGATTCGGCCACGTTGGTGGCCAGCACCACGCGGCGGCGGCCCTCATCTGCGGGTTGCAGCACGCGCGCCTGCTGTTCCACCGGCAGTTCGCCATGCAGTGCCAGGACCTCGGTGTTGCCGCCGATCGATTCCTGCAGACCGGCCTGCACGCGGGCGATCTCCCGCTGGCCAGGCAGGAACACCAGCACGTCGCCCGGGTGCTCGACCAGCGCCTGCTGCACTGCGCGGCGGACCTGCAGTTCCAGCGATTCTTCGCGACGCGCCGGGAAGTGGCTTACGGTCACGGGGTAGCTGCGGCCCTCGCTGCTCAAGCGGGGTGCGTCGAGGAAGCGTGCCAGCCGCTCGCCATCCAGGGTCGCCGACATGACCACCAGCCGCAGGTCGTGGCGCAGCTGTGCCTGTACGTCCAGCGCCAGTGCCAATCCCAGGTCGCCGCTGAGGTGTCGCTCATGGAACTCGTCGAACAGGATCGCGCCCACCTGTTCCAGCAACGGGTCGTCCTGCAGCATGCGGGTCAGGATGCCTTCGGTCACCACCTCGATGCGGGTGCGCGCGGACACCCGGTTCTCGAAGCGGATGCGGTAGCCGACCGTATCACCGACCTCCTCGCCGAGCTGCCTTGCCATGAACATCGCTGCGCTGCGCGCGGCCACCCGGCGCGGCTCCAGCAGGATGATCCTGCGGCCCTGCAGCCACGGTGCATCGAGCAGCGCCAGCGGTACCTGGGTGGTCTTGCCGGCGCCCGGTGGTGCCTCCAGCACGAGCCGTGGCTGTGCGGCCAGATGCTGCTGGATCTGCGGCAGCAGCGGAGAAATGGGGAAGTGCGGGGCGTTCATGCGCAAAGGATAAGGGGCCACGCTGGGCGCGGGTACAATGCGCAGGCATATTTCCTCCGCGATGACCATGCACCTGATCGATATCGGCGCCAATCTGACCCACGACTCCTTCGACCGCGACCGCGACGCCGTGCTGCAGCGTGCCCGCCAGGCCGGGGTGGTGCAGATGGTGGTCACGGGGGCCAGCCGCGAGCACTCTCCGCTGGCGCTGCAGCTGGCCCAGCAGCATCCGGGATTCCTGTATGCGACGGCCGGCGTACACCCGCATCATGCGGTGGAGTACACCGAAGAATGCGATGCAGAGATGCGCGCCCTGCATGCCCACCCGGAAGTGGTGGCGGTCGGCGAGTGCGGACTGGACTACTTCCGTGACTTCTCGCCGCGACCTGCCCAGCACCGTGCGTTCGAGCGCCAGCTGCAGCTGGCGGCGGAGAACGGCAAGCCGCTGTTCCTGCACCAGCGCGACGCGCACGCCGACTTCATGGCGCAGATGAAGAACTTCGAGGGTCGCCTCGGGCCGGCGGTGGTGCACTGCTTCACCGGTGAACGGGAGGAGTTGTTTGATTACCTCGACCAGGACTGGTACATCGGCATCACCGGCTGGCTCTGCGACGAGCGTCGCGGGGCGCACCTGCGCGAGCTGGTGAAGAGCATCCCGGCCGATCGCCTGATGATCGAGACCGATGCGCCGTATCTGCTGCCGCGCACGCTCAAGCCGATGCCGAAGGATCGCCGCAACGAACCGATGTTCCTTTCGCACATCGTCGAGGAGTTGGCCCGTGATCGTGGCGAGGATGTCGTGCTGACCGCAGCCCATGCCACGGCGGCAGCCCGTGCCTTCTTCCGGCTGCCCGACGCCGACACGACACGTCAGCCGTGAATGCCCGGATCCGGTAACGCTCGGCCATGCCCGGCGAGCGAAGCGGCAAGATCCGTCAGCCCTTCCCGATACGTCGGAAACTGCGGCGCCCATCCCAGCGCTTCGCGCGTACCGCGGCTGTCGATGCGCTTGCTGCCTTCGTAGAAGCGTCGCAGGGCCGGGCTCAGCGACGGGTCGTCCCACGCCACTGCCGGTGGCATCGCAAAGCCTCCCAGCTGCGCGGCGAAGGCCAGCACGTCCTGCGGCGGTGCCGGCTCATCGTCGCTGGGCAGGTACAGCGCCTGCAGGGTGGGTCGCCGCATCGCCGCGATGATCACCGCTACCAGGTCCTGTACATGCAGCCGGTTGAACAGCAGGCCCGGCTTCAGCACATGGCGGGCACGCCCCTGCGCGAGCTGCACCAGTGCATTGCGGCCGGGACCATACAGCCCGGGCAGCCGGAACACTGCCGAGGCGATGCCGCGCCGGCTGGCCAGTGCGCGCCATTGCGACTCCGCGCGCAGGCGCTGCAGGCCCGCAGGCCCGGTGGCGTCGGCCACGCTGTCCGCATCGATCCAGCCGCCCTGGCGGTCGCCGTACACCGACGTCGACGACAGATAGCCCACCCACTGCAATGCGGAACTGTCTTCCAGTGCCGTGCGCAGCATGCG
The DNA here is from genome assembly GCF_029835135.1 of Stenotrophomonas sp. GD04145. Taxonomy (NCBI): domain Bacteria; kingdom Pseudomonadati; phylum Pseudomonadota; class Gammaproteobacteria; order Lysobacterales; family Lysobacteraceae; genus Stenotrophomonas; species Stenotrophomonas sp. GD04145. The sequence continues at coordinate 18,015 of NZ_JAODZG010000035.1, forward strand.
CACTGCCGGGTCGCCGTCGGCATCGGGCGGTATGCTGCCCAGCACCGCATCGGCGCGCGCGATGTCATCCAGAAGCGCGGGTGCAGGTGCTGTTCCAGCGCAGAGTCGATGGCAGCGCAGGCCATCCACGGCTGCCGTGGCCGGATCGCGTACGGTGCCGGCGACCTGCACGCCCAGCGCTTCCAGGCGGGCCGCCAGTACGCGCCCGCTCCAGCCCATGCCCAGGATCAGCACCCGTCCGGGCAACGGACCGGCCGGCAGCGTCAGGCTCACGCCCGGCGCTGCGCCTGGTAGGCCTGCAGGCTGCTGTAGGCGACCTGCAGCAGCACGCCCTGCTGGCCGGCGCTGCGTGCACGCGCCAGCATGTCACCGACGATGTGGCCGGCCTCCACCTGCTGCCCGGCCTCCAGGTCACGCAACATCGAGGCCTTCAATGCCGAGCCGGCCTGGGTCAAGGTGCCGCGCGCAGTGTCCTGCGCTGCCGCCGGGACTGCCTCACCGGCCGCCTCCGCCACGGCCAGGCACTCGTCGTACAGGCCCTGCACGATGGCCGTGCCATCATCGGTCGCGACAATCGTGCCGATGTCCGCGCGCAACAGGCAGGTCGCCGCGGCAAGCGCGGTGAGGAAGGTGTACTTGATCCACTGCTCCTGGCCGATGCGTTCGCTGGCCAGGTGATCGAGGTTGGCCTGCGTGCAGGCGGCTGCGAAGGCACGCACGCGCGCCGAGAGCGCGCCACCGTCGCGTTCCCCGAAGGTGAGCTTGGCGGGTTTCCCCAGATGCACCACCGCACCGTCCGGTGCCTTGGTCGCACTGATGAAGCACAGCCCACCCAGCACCGCCTCGCGGCCGAAGCGTGCATCCAGATCGTTGTAGTGATGCAGCCCGTTGAGGATCGGCAGCACGGTGGTGCGAGGGCCCACCGCCGGCGCGATGGCCTCGATCGAGCTGTCCAGGTCGTAGGCCTTGCAGCTGAGGATGACCAGGTCGAAGGGCCTCTCCCGGGCCAGCGCGGGCAGTGCATCGGCAGTCACGTGCTGCACCGGGAATGCGGCATCGCCGACCGGACTGCGGATCACCAGTCCGTCGCGCGCAAGCTGCCCGGCGCGGGCAGGGCGGACCAGGAAGGTCACGTCCACACCGGCCTGGGCCAGGCGGCCGCCGAAGTAACCGCCGGTACCGCCGGCGCCGAGAATCAGGATGCGCATTGCACGTTCACCGTTGTCTGCGGAACCAATGTTGCGGGTGTGCCGGGGATCGCGACCCCGGCGATCGGCGCTCAGCTGCGCATGCCCACGCCGCGGCGCAGCAGCCACAGCGCGACCGCCGTCAGCACCACCACGAAGCCGATCATCAGCGCGTACGCCACCCACAGCGGCACGTCACTGCTGCCCAGCAGGCCGTAGCGGAATGCGTTGACCATGTAGAAGATCGGGTTCGCATGGGTCGCTGCTTCAGCCCAGGCCGGCAGCAGCTTCACCGAATAGAACACGCCGCCCAGATAGGTCAGCGGGGTCAGGATGAAGGTCGGAACGATCGCCACGTCGTCGAACTTCTTCGCGTACACGGCATTGATGAAGCCGGCCAGCGAGAAGATGGTGGCGCCCAGCAGTACCGTGGTCAGTGTCACCAGCGGGTGCGGGATGCGCACGGGGGTGAAGAACATCGCGATGATCAGCACGATCACGCCGACCATCAGGCCGCGCAGTACCGCACCGGCCACGTAACCCCACAGGATCACCCAGTTCGGCATCGGGCTCACCAGCAGCTCTTCCACGTGGCGGCCGAACTTGGCGCCGAAGAAGGACGAGCTGATGTTGCCGTAGCTGTTCTGGATCACGCTCATCATGACCAGCCCGGGCACGATGAACTGCATGTAGCTGTACCCGCCCATCTCGCCCACGCGCGAGCCGATCAGGCCGCCGAAGATGAGGAAGTACAGGGTCATGGTGATCGCCGGCGGCACCAGCGTCTGGCCCCAGATGCGCATGATCCGGGTCACTTCGCGGCGCACGATGGTCAGCAGCGCGACGCGGTTGCGCTGGCCGTCGGTCAGCTCGGTGGTGCTCATGCGGATTTCTCCTGGTTGCCGGTGAGGCGCACGAACAGCTCCTCCAGTCGGTTGCTCTTGGTACGCATCGAGCGCACGCGGATGCCGGCTTCATTCAGCGCGGCGAACACGCGGTTCAGATCCATCGCCCGTGGCATGTCGATGTCCAGCGTGTGCGCGTCGGGCGCGCTGAGGGTTGCGCCCTCGATCGCCGGCAGCTGCACCGGCAGATCGCCATCGATGTCCAGCAGGAAGCCTTCCACGTCCAGCTTGGCCAGCAGCGCACGCATCGGCCCCTGCTCGACGATCCGGCCGTGGTTGATGATCGCCAGATGCCGGCACAGGTACTCGGCCTCCTCCAGGTAGTGGGTGGTGAGGATGATCGTCGTGCCAGCGGCATTGATCTCCTTCAGCACCCGCCACATGTCGCGGCGGATCTCGATGTCCACGCCCGCGGTCGGCTCATCCAGGATCAGCAGGCGGGGACGCGTCATCATCGCGCGGGCGATCATCAGCCGGCGCTTCATGCCGCCGGACAGGGTGCGGCTCATCACCTGCGCCTTCTCCCACAGATGGGCACGCTTGAGTTCCTCTTCCGCGCGCTGCTCCGCTTCCTCGCGCGGTACGCCATAGAAGCCGGCGTAGTTCACAAGAATGTCGAAGGGTTTCTCGAACAGGTTGAAGTTGATCTCCTGCGGCACCAGGCCGATCAGGCGCATGGTCGCGCTGCGGTTGCGCACCAGGTCGCTGCCGAACACCTCCACCTGGCCCTCGCTGAGGTTGACCAGGGAGCTGATGATGCCGATCAGGGTGGACTTGCCAGCCCCGTTGGGGCCCAGCAGGGCGAAGAAGTCGCCCGGGGCGACCTCCAGCGAGACCCCCTTCAGGGCCTGGGTTCCGTTGTCGTAGGTTTTGCGCAGGTCGCGCACGCGCAGGGCGGGCGCCGTATCGTTCAGGGATGCCAAGCTCGAAGCCTTCGCGCCTATGGGCTGGCGCTGGAGAGGGGCGGGGAAGGGCTATTATAGAAGACCCCGAGGGCTTGCCCCGGCTACACACTGTCCCGAAAAGTCGTGCCTGTTCAATTCCCCCTCAAGCTGGTCGGCCGCCGCATGCTGGCCCCGACCGTCGGCCACTACCAGTTCGTGCGCGACGATGGCCAGCCGCTGGATTTCCAGCCCGGCCAGTTCATCCAGGTCCATTTCAGCTACGCCGATGGCACCGAGACCAAGCGCAGCTATTCCCTGGCCACCCTGCATGATCACGCACTGGGGCCCGGCGAAGCCGTGGATATCGCGGTCAGTTTCGTGCCCGGCGGCGCCGCTACAGCGCTGTTCGAGGCGCTGGAAACCGGCGGCCAGATCAGCGCGTCCGGCCCGTACGGGCGGTTCTGCCTGAACCCCGGCGATCACAACGCGCGCTATCTGCTGATCGCCACCGGTACCGGCGTGACCCCCTATCGCTCGATGCTGCCACTGCTGGAAAGGGCCATGACCGAACGCGGCGTGCAGGTCGTCCTGCTGCAGGGTGCACGCAGCCCGGGCGAACTGCTGTACAGCGAAGATTTTTACAGTTTCGCCGAAAAACACGCGAACTTCCGCTATGTTCCGTGCCTGTCGCGGGAGTTGCCGGAACAGGCCCACGCCGACGTCCATCATGGCTACGTGCAGCAGGCCCTGCCTGGTTTCACGCCGGACCCGGCCACCGATATCGCCTACCTGTGCGGCAACCCGGACATGGTCGATGCCTGCGCCGAGCTGCTCAAGGCGGCCGGGCTGGGCAACCCGCAGATCCGCCGCGAGAAGTACGTCAGCAGCAAGTGAGTGCGCTGCGGAGAGGCGGCGCCAGCCGCCTCCCGCAGGCCGCGCCGGTCTCAGTACGGCACCCAGGCATCACGCCAGGCTGCGCCCACGCCCGGCCGGTACGCGTCGGCGTTGACGTTGCACCACGCGCCTTCAGGGAACGGGCGGCAGGCATACAGCCGGCCATCGCTGCCCTTCACCACGGTCTGCCCGGGCACATAGCTGCCGATGCCTGCCGGGTACACGTAGTCGAAGTCGCCGCCCGGCGAAGGCGTGCCCGGATCGGGTACCCGGGTGTCCAGCTGGAAGCGGTTGCCTTCTTTCAGATAGACCCGGTTGCCGGTCGCCGACGCCGTCGGCGTGATCGTGCCGTTGGACAGTACGCCCACCCGAGCGTGCTGGCTGGCGCCATTGACCTTGCGGGCCAGCACCAGCGGCCACTGCGCGGCCGCCGTCTGGCCGCTGCCCAGTGTGGCCTCCACCCGCTCCACATCGTTGCCGCTGGCGTTGAACACGCGCAGCGCCAGGACGGTGCCGACCGGCAGATCGCCACGCGCGGTGAGCGGGCCGGCATCCTGCCACTGCGATGCCGGGGGAGTGCTGCCGCCCTCGAAACGCACATCCATGCAGGTGTAGAACGCTTCGGTCGAATCCGCGCGCTGCCACGTGTTGTAGATCACGTGCTGGCCCGTGCGCTGTGGCAGCGGGCACTGCAGCCTGTACGTGCCATCGGCGGACAGCGGGGTGTTGCCCAGTGTGCAGAACTCCTGCAGGTCCGCCCAGCGCAGAGGACTGCCCGGTGTCCAGCCTTCGCGGGTAACGAAGAATCGCCAGTCACGCGTGGCATGCGGTGCGGTGGCCTTGAACACGAAGGTGAACCTGCCGTTCGCATCGGGTTGGATCGGCGTGGTCTGCCAATCACTGCGGTTCAGATCCAGGCCGCGGAAGGTCGGGTTGTTGCCGCTGCACAGCGTGCCGTCGGGTACGACGGCCTGATGGTTGCCATTGGCGTTGGCCTGGTTGATGCCGTTCCAGTCGTAGAACGCCTGCGAGCCGGCGAGTGCTTTCGCGGCGGCGCAGGCCGGGTTGGTTGGATTCTCCGGATTGCCCTGGAAACAGGCGTAGACGCGACTGGCCGGCGTGGTCATGGTGCCGTGCGCGAATGCGCTGCTGGCCAGGCAGATAAGGCCGGCGGCTGCGAATGAGCTGGCCAGCACAACACGCGTGGATCGGAATGACATGGCGCATCCTTGTGGTCGTCGATGGGAACGGTGACCGCAGGCGTTGCGCTGCGCAGCGGACGGTCGGCGGCACCTCGGCGAGTATCGAGGTGCGCTGCATCGCGCGGTACCTTGGAAGTGCCGTTCCGTGACTGCCTGCGTGAAGCCTTTCCCACAGGCTTCACGCAGGCAGTCACGGATGCGCAGAAGGTCACGCGTCGTGCGTGGTGCCGATCACGCGACGCCGTGTGTCAGCGCGTCCTGATCCACCCGGTCCGCCTGGCACGAAAAACACCCGTGGCCTGCGTTGTGCAACTGCACGAAGGCCACCGCGGGATCGGCGAACAGCACATCGAGCTGCACCCCGACCTCGTTGCCGGGGCAGACCTGCCCGCTGATCATCAGTGCATCCGCGTCGTAGGCGCGCAGTGAGATCAGCCGTCGCTCGACGTAGGGCGGAACGACCCCGGCGGGCAGGACGCAGCGCGTAGCGCCGCGCTGCACGAAGATCGGACCGGACGCGCGATAGGGTGAGTGCGTGGCCAGGTGGGTATGGGGCAGCAGAAGCAGTTCGGCGCCACTTGGGGGATCGGCCAGGCTGACCCGGCACGGATGGCCGCCGCGATCCCCGGCCCAGCGTCGCAGGATGCCCTGCGCAGCCAGCGCGCGGTCGCTCTGTTCGAACAGGTGCTGGAAGGGGCGGTGATCGAGGCCGCTGAGGTACCACGCGTTCATGGGAATCTCCTGGGTTCTCCATGAGTCTGCGTGGCCGACGGCTGCGCTGCTCGCCATGATGCGACGCCGCATTCGATCCGGCCGACATGGGCCTGGCTTTCCAGTGACGATTGCCCATCGCCGCCAGCCTCCTGCCCGTGTAAGTTGGGTCACATCTTCCGCGGCAGCCCGTCGTGGTCGACAGGAACGTCTTCCAGGGGAAACGAGCACGATGCAAAGACACCACCTCGCACTGGCCGGCGCGCTGGCCAGCCTGCTGCTTGCCGGTTGCGGCGCAGCGCCTTCCGGCAGCGCCGATGCGGCGGCGGAAACGCCCGGCCGCCGCTACGGACAGATCGACTTCCAGCCCTGCACATTGACCACGATGGGCGCCAGCGCCAACGTCGAGGCACAGTGCGCCACCCTGCAGGTGGCCGAGGACAGGGCGCAGCCGCAAGGGCGGAAGATCAACCTCCGTATCGCCTGGCTGGAATCGGGCAACAGTGGCTCCGGCCAACCGGATCCGGTGTTCTTCCTCGCCGGCGGGCCCGGGCAGGCGGCCAGTGAGGTGGCGGTCATCGTCGATACCGCCCTGCGCCAGGTTCGCAAGCAACGCGACATCTTCCTGATCGACCAGCGCGGCACCGGTGGCTCCAACCCGCTCAACTGCCTGGGCGCAGATGGCAAGGAACTGGCGTTCGACGAAGAGGCCCCCCCCAGCGAGGCGCTGCTGCGCGACTACGCCCAGCGCTGCGCAAGCTCTTTGCAGGGACGTGCCGATGCGCGGTTCTACACCACCCGCGACGCCGTTGCCGATCTGGATGCCGTGCGCCAGGCGCTGGGCGTGGATGCGCTGAACCTGGTGGGTGGTTCCTACGGAACCCGCGTGGCCCAGCGCTATGCCGCGGCCTATCCGCAGCACACCCGCAGCATCGTCATCGACGGCGTCGTTCCGAACGAGCTGGTGGTCGGGGGGGACTTCGCCAATACCTTCGAAGACGCGATCAATCTGCAGTCGGCGCAGTGCCGCAAGGACCCGGCGTGCAGCAAGCGCTTTCCGAGCGACACCAGCAAGCAGCTGCGCGGCGTGCTCGATACGCTGCGCGCCGCGCCGGTGACCGTTGACTACCGCGACCCCGGCACGAACGCGCCGCGGCGCGACGTGCTGACGCCGGACAGCGTGATGGGGCTGGCGTTCGCCTTCTCCTATGTTCCGCAGTACGCCTCGCTGTTGCCGCTGGTGCTGGACGAGGCTGCGCAGGGCCGCTACGCACCGCTCGCCTCGCTGGCACGCGGTGCCAACCGCAGCATGGGCTTCCAGATCAACCGCGGCATGCAGTGGTCGGTGATCTGCAGCGAGGACGCTCCGCGCTACCACGCGCCAGCCGCTAATGCCGAGCGCCTGTTCGGCAACGAGGTGGCCAGCGCCTTCTTCGCGCCGTGTGCTGTCTGGCCGCACACCGCGGCCCCCGCCGCGGATGCCGCACCGCTGCGCAGCGAGGTGCCGGCGCTGCTGCTGTCCGGTGAACTGGACCCGGTCACGCCACCGCGCTACGCCGCACAGGTGCTCAAGGGGCTGCCGCAGGGGCGCGCGCTGGTCGCGCGCGGCCAGGGCCACGGCACGCTTTCCGCCGGCTGCATGCCCCGCCTGCTGGGCCAGTTCATCGACAGCACCGATGCCAAGGCGCTCGATGCCAGCTGCCTGGATACGCTGAGCTACGTGCCGGCGTTCACCTCGTTCAACGGATGGGAACCATGATCGTCGCCGACAACCTGCACAAGGCCTTCGATACCCGCACCGGCCGCATCCAGGCGGTGGCCGATGTCGGCTTCCGCGCCGAGGACGGCCGCATCACCGGTCTGCTTGGCCCGAACGGTGCCGGCAAGACCACCACCATGCGCATGCTGTACACCCTGATGACGCCTGACCAGGGCAGCATCAGCGTCGATGGCATCGATGCCGCGCGCAATCCCGTGGAGGTCCGTCGCCACCTGGGCGTGCTGCCCGATGCGCGGGGCGTCTACAAGCGGTTGACCGCGCGCGAGAACATCGCCTATTTCGGCCGGCTGCACGGCCTGTCCGAAGCACGCATCCGCGAGCGCATCGACGTGCTGTCGCAGGCGCTGGACATGGGCGACATCCTCGACCGCCAGACCGATGGCTTCTCGCAGGGCCAGCGCACCAAGACCGCGATCGCGCGCGCACTCGTGCACGATCCGCGCAATGTGATTCTCGACGAGCCGACCAACGGCCTGGATGTGATGACCACCCGTGCACTGCGCCGGTTCCTGCTGGGACTTCGTGAGGAAGGGCGGTGCGTGATTCTGTCCAGCCACATCATGCAGGAGGTGGCTGCACTGTGCGACCACATCGTGATCATCGCCAAGGGCACGGTCATGGCCGCCGGCAGTGCCGATGAGCTGCGCGCGCAGTCCGGCGAAGCCAATCTGGAAGATGCGTTCGTGAAACTGATCGGCAGCGAAGAGGGCCTGCACGCATGAGCATGATGTCGACCCTGATGACGGTGATGCGCAAGGAGCTGCGTGATCTCTCCCGTGACCGCCGCACGCTGCTGCTGACCCTGCTGTTCGGTCCGCTGCTGTACCCGGTGCTGCTGCTGGGCATGGGCAAGCTGGCCGAGAGCCGCGTGCGCACGCAGATCGAGCAACCGCTGCAGATTCCGACCATCGGCGCGGACAACGCACCGAACCTGGTCCGCTTCCTGGCCGCGCAGGGGCTCAACGCCAGCGCAGCACCCAAGGACCTGGCTGCGGCCATCCGCAACCAGGACATCGACGTCGCGCTGCGCATCAGCGATGACTTCGGCGAGGACTGGGCCGCGGGCAGGCCGGCGCTGGTGGAGGTGATCAAGGACAGCACCCGGCGTGCCGCCGAAGTGCCCAGCGCACGCCTGGAAGCGGCGCTGGCCACCTACAACGGCCAGGTGGGCGCACTGCGGCTGATGGCACGCGGCGTGGATGCCCAGGTCGCGCGTCCGCTGGACGTGGGCAGCCAGGATCTGGCCAGTGCCGAAGCGAAACGGGGCATGATCCTGTCGATGCTGCTGCCGGTGCTGTTGACCCTGACCTCGTTCATCGGCGGCGCCTATCTGGTGATGGACGCCACGGCAGGCGAACGCGAGCGGCAGTCACTCGAGCCCCTGCTGGCGACGCCCGGCTCACGCAGCGCGATCGTCAGTGGCAAGATCGCCGCCGCCTGCGTGGTCGGCTTCGCGTCGCTGCTGTTGACCCTGGTGGCTTTCAAGGTCAGCGCGCAGATCGCCCCGGGCAACATCGGTCGCCAGTTCAACATGAATGTCGGCTCGATGCTGCAGATGCTGCTGGTGATGTTGCCGATGCTGCTGATCGGTACCTCGCTGCTGACCTTCCTGTCGGCGGCGGCCAAGAGCATGAAGGAAGCGCAGAGCCACATGACCTGGCTGATGCTGCTGCCGATGCTGCCCGGCTACGCGCTGGTCGCTTACCCGCTGAAGAGCGAGCTGTGGCAGTACGCGGTGCCGTTCCTGTCGCAGAACCAGATGCTGCTGAAGGTCATCCGCCACGAAGTGATCAGTCCCAGCGTCTGGGCGATCTATCTGGGCGCCAGTCTCGGTCTGGCCGCACTGCTGTGGTTTGCCGCCGTGCGCCGCTACCACAACGAACGCCTGGCGATTTCCGGCTGACCGCCACTGGAAGCGCCGGGCCCTACCCGGCGGATAGGGAACGAGGCCCGGTCATTCCGGGCCTCGCTGTTTTCAGGTCCGCGTTGCCTGCCAAGTAGCGACGCGCTGGGTGAACCCCGGTGCCGGTCGATCGACGTCGCCCCGCTGTCGGCGACGTCAGCCCTCTGCATACCGCGCAGGCGTCACCCCCATCTCGCGCTTGAACACGGCGATGAAGGCGCTGGGGGTGTCGTAGCCGAGCGACAGCGACACGCTGATCACCGGTTCCCCGGCCAGCAGGCGTGGCAGCGCCAGCAGGACGCGCAGGCGCTGGCGCCATTGGCTGAGTGTCATGCCGGTTTCGGCGCGCCAGTGGCGCGCAAGGGTGCGGCTGGACAGTCCCATGGCAAGGGACCAGGCCTCGACGCTGCGGGTGTCCTGTGGTGCACGCGCCAACGCCGCAGCAACGCGCCGCAGGCGCCGATCGCGTGGCTGCGGCAAGGCCAGCGGCAGCGGTGTGCTGGCGTCGATCTCATCGGCAATGACGCCGGCAAGACGCTCCTGCACCGCGTCGAGCGGTGCGGGCGCCCAGCGCAGCGCGCGATCCACGGCTGCCTGCAGCAGGGCGCCCGGTTGCACGATGCGTGGGCGTGCCGGGAGTCGCGTGCAGGTCGCTGCGTCGAGGTACAGGCTCCAGCCATTGAACGGGCCGATGCTGGCCAGCGCATGCGGCAGTCCGGGCGGAACCCACGCCATATGGCCGGCTGGCAGCAGCCAGTGCAGGTCGCCTGCCTCGATCCGCAGCAGGCCCTGTCGCGCCCCCAGCAGCTGCCCGCGGGCGTGCTGGTGCCGGGCGGTCCGGCGTGGACGGTCCAGGGCCAGTTGCGCGGTCAGCAGCACCGGCCCTCGGGCGGTGTCGACCAGGGGCGGGTCAATCAGTGCGGGGGATGTCTGATATGCCATATCAACTGGCAGTTATACGGCAGATCCGGCAGACAGCAGCGTCCACACTGCACTCCACCCGCCGAAAGGAGTTCCTCATGCAGCCTCAAGACATCCTCCCTGACCATCAGAACGACGTGGTCGCCAACGGCCTCACCGTGCGCAAGGGCAGCGTGGGCGCTTTCCTTGCCAGCGTCCGCGACTGGCAGGATCCCGCCGGCAGCCCTGCGTCCCGGGCAGCGGCGGAAGCCGACCTGCGCGCGCTGCTGCCGGGTCTGCATGCGTTGGGCCTGTTCCGGATCCTGAGGGCACGCGATCCGGCCCTGCAGCACCTGATCGACGGCGCGCGCTGATACGAACAAGGCCCGGACAGACCGGGCCTTGCCGTGATCGTTGGCGGGGATGTCCCGGCTCAGCCGCCCGGCGCGAACACCAGGGTGCGGCGGGTGGTGACCGGAGCGCTGACCGGCTCGAAACGCCAGCGCTTCACGGCGTTCATGGCTTCGCGGTCGAAGATGCGCGCGGGCGTCGCACGCAGCACGCGGGCGTTCACCACCGAGCCGTCGGTACCCACGGTGATCTCCACCAGTACCTCGCCGGACGTGCCAGCGCGCAGGGCGTCGGCCGGATAGCGGGGGGCCGGCGTACTGACCGGACGCAGGCTGGGCGCGGCGGCAGGTGCCTGGCGTGCGGCATTGGCCTGCTGCGCAGCGGCCTGTTGCTGCTTCTGCTCCGCTTCACGCCGTGCGGCGGCCTGGCGCTCGGCTTCCTCGCGCTCGCTGTCACGGCGGGCGGCATCCTGCTGTGCGGCGATCTGCCTGGCCGCATCGGCTTCCTTGGCACGCTGCTCGGCCAGGCGCTGCTGCTCGGCCTGTTGCCGGGTACGGTCCTCGGCGTCCTTCTTGGCCCGCTCCGCTTCCGACTCGGTGCGCTTGGCCGCGTTCTCCACACCCTTGGCCAGGCCTTCCTTCAGGCGTGGCAGGGCCGGTGCGGAGGCATCCACCTTCTCGATCAGGGCGACCAGGCGCTGCGCCTCGGTGAAGTCCTCGCGGCCCAGATGCTGCTCGGCCGCGATCAGGGTGTAGGGCAGCAGGTCGGTCAGCGCACTTTTCACCGCGGCATCGTCGGGCGTCTTGTCGCGCAGGGCCAGGTAGTACTCGATGGCGTTGTCGCCGGCCGGGGCATACATGCGGTTCTCGCGCAGCGCCTGGCTGGCCGACTCGCGCAGCTGCTCGGTGCCCATCGACTGCACCTTGGCGGCCACCACCGGTGTCGCCGGCGCCGCGGCGGCAGGCGATCCTGCCGGGGCAGGGGCAGGCGTTTCTTCCTTGCCCGAGCAGGCGGCCAGGGCCAGTACCAAGGCAACCGGCAGCCACCGGCGCGCGGCGGTGATCGTTGTGACGTGCGACATCCTGCTCCCCTCTAAGAAGACGACGTTACGTAAATCATTGATATGCATGGCCGGGACCGTGGGTCCGAGCACGGCAGGGTGGCGTTTCCCGACGCCACCGCCGGCAACGGCGAGGAAGCAATCTAGCATCCCCGCCAGCGCTGCGTACAAGGGCGGCAGCGACGACCGGCGGTGGCGTCCGCGCCACCACCGGCCAGCGCCTCAATGCGCCTGTGCCTTGTCGTGGCTGTTGGACATCAGCTTGTCGGTCCAGGCGATGCCGATCGCCGAGAGGATGAACACGCAGTGGATGATGGTCTGCCAGAGCACGCCCTGCTCGGTGAAGGTCGAGCACCTGGCGGCACCGATGTTGGCAGCGGCGACGTTCATCAGTTCCGGCGCGCACAGCGGCAGGCCGCCCAGCGAACCGCTGGCGATGAAGGTCTTGAGCAGGTGGATCGAGGAAATGCCGATGATCGCCATCGCCAGCTTCACCTTCAGGACGCTGGCATTGACGTGGCTCAACCATTCCGGCTGGTCGGGATGGCCTTCCAGCCGCAGGCGCGAGACGAAGGTTTCATAACCGCCGACGATCACCATCACCAGCAGGTTGGAAATCATCACCACGTCGATCAGGCCCAGCACGATCAGCATGATCTGCTGTTCGCCCATCGAGGCCGAGTGGGAGATCAGGTGCCACAGTTCCTTGCCGAACAGGAACACGTAGACACCCTGGGCGACGATCAGGCCCAGGTACAACGGCAGCTGCAGCCAGCGCGAGGCGAAGATCAGCGAGGACAGCGGGGAGAGGGGGCGTTGGGGGGACATGCAGGACAGTGCGTTGCGGGGGAGGAGCGAGGTTACCGGCCCGCCATGACGGTGCCAAGCCAACTCTCGCACTAGACTTCAGGTTCCTTACCGCACCCGAGCCGCTGCCATGATCGATCTGTATTACTGGCCTACCCCGAACGGCCATAAAGTCACCCTGATGCTGGAGGAAAGCGGGCTGGAGTACCGCATCCACCCGGTCAACATCGGATCGGGCGACCAGTTCAAGCCGGACTTCCTGGCGATCTCGCCCAACAACAAGATGCCGGCCATCGTCGATCATGCGCCGGCTGACGGCGGCGCGCCGCAGAGCGTGTTCGAATCCGGTGCGATCCTGCTGTACCTGGCCGAGAAGACCGGTCGCTTCCTGCCCACCGATGCGCGTGGCCGCATCGCCACGCTGGAATGGCTGTTCTGGCAGATGGCCGGGCTGGGCCCGATGAGCGGCCAGATGGGGCATTTCAATGTCTACGCACCGCAGAAGATTCCTTACGCCATCGAGCGCTACGACAGCGAGGTGCGGCGCCTGCATGGGGTGATGGACAAGCGGCTGGCCGGGCATGCCTTCCTGGCCGGCGAGGAGTACACCATCGCCGACATGGCCAGCTATCCGTGGGTCGGTGCCTACGACGCGCTGCCGGCAGATTTCGATGCCTTCCCGAACCTCAAGCGCTGGCATCAGGCCATCGCCGCGCGCCCGGCCACCCAGCGGGCGTATGCGCTGCGCCAGCAGGTCAATCCGAACGCCGGCAAGCCGCTCAGCGATGATGAGCGCAAGCATCTGTTCGGCCAGCGCTGAGGGTCATGCGCAGGCCGCTGCGCTTGCCGGGCATGGCCCGGCGCTACCCGCCCGTCAACGGCCGATGTGCCGTGCCCGGTCCCTGCCATGGGCAGAAGGTCATGCTGCCTTCCCGCACGGGCTTGGTTAGGATGGGGGCTGATCGCCACCGCACATGCTGCGGTGGCGGACCTGCCGTTTGCCGGGATCCTCCATGCGCCACCTGTTCGCTTCGCTTGCCCTCATGCTCGCCACCAGTACTGCCGCCCACGCTGAAAAACTGACGCTGGAAGCCATCACCGGTCCATTGCCGCTGTCCGGGCCGACCCTGATGAAGCCCAAGGTCGCTCCGGACGGTTCGCAGGTCAGCTTCCTGCGCGGCAAGGACAGCGACCGCAACCAGCTGGATCTGTGGACCTACGACATCGCCAGCGGCCAGACCCGCCTGCTGGTCGACTCCAAGGTGGTGCTGCCGGGCACCGAGACCCTCAGCGACGAGGAGAAGGCCCGCCGCGAGCGCCAGCGCATCGCGGCGATGACCGGCATCGTCGATTACCAGTGGTCGCCGGACGCACAGCGCCTGTTGTTCCCGCTCGGCGGCGAGCTCTACCTGTACGACCTGAAGCAGCAGGGTCCGGCAGCAGTACGCCAGCTGACCCACGGCGAAGGCTTTGCCACGGACGCCAAGCTGTCGCCGAAAGGCGGCTTCGTCAGCTTCATCCGCGGCCGCAACCTGTGGGTGATCGATCTGGCCAATGGCAGCCAGCTGCAGCTGACCGGCGATGGCAGCGCCACCATCGGCAACGGTGTGGCCGAGTTCGTGGCCGACGAGGAAATGGACCGCCACACCGGCTACTGGTGGGCGCCGGATGATTCGGCCATCGCCTTCGCCCGCATCGACGAAGCACCGGTACCGGTACAGAAGCGCTACGAGGTCTATGCAGACCGCACCGATGTCATCGAACAGCGTTACCCGGCCGCCGGCGATGCCAATGTGCGCGTGCAGCTGGGCGTGATCGCGCCGGCCGCCGCGGCACAACCGCGCTGGATCGACCTGGGCAAGGAACAGGACATCTACCTGGCGCGCGTGGATTGGCGTGATGCCCAGCACCTGACGTTCCAGCGCCAGTCGCGTGACCAGAGGCAGCTGGATCTGGTGGAAGTGGCATTGGACTCAAACCGTCAGCGCGTGCTTGCCCATGAAACCAGCCCCACCTGGGTGCCACTGCACAACAGCCTGCGCTTCCTGCAGGACGGCAGCATGCTGTGGTCGTCCGAGCGTACCGGCTTCCAGCATCTGTACCGCATCGACAGCACGGGCAAGGCCACCGCGCTGACCCACGGTGACTGGCCCGTGGATGAACTCCTGGCTGTGGATGAAGCGGCCGGCAAGGCCTATTTCCGCGCCGGCATCGAGACGTCGCGCGAGAGCCAGATCTACTCCGTCCCGCTGCAGGGCGGACAGGCGCCACAGCGGCTGTCCAAGGCGCCGGGCATGCACAGCGCCAGCTTCGCGCGCAACGCCAGTGTCTATGTCGACAGCTGGTCCAACAGCACCACACCGCCGCAGATCGAGCTGTACCGCGCCAACGGTGAGAAGATCGCGACGCTGGTGGACAATGATCTGGCCGATCCCAAGCATCCCTACGCGCGCTATCGCGATGCGCAGCGACCGGTCGAATTCGGCACCCTGACCGCTGCCGATGGCCGGACGCCGCTCAACTACAGCCTGATCAAGCCTGCCGGCTTCGATCCCTCCAAGCGCTATCCGGTGGCGGTGTACGTCTATGGCGGCCCGGCCAGCCAGACCGTCACCGACAGCTGGCCCGGACGTGGCGATCATCTGTTCAACCAGTACCTGGCGCAGCAGGGCTACGTGGTGTTCTCGCTCGACAACCGTGGCACCCCACGGCGTGGCCGTGAGTTCGGCGGCGCGCTCTATGGCAGGCAGGGCACGGTGGAGGTGACCGACCAGCTGCGCGGCGTGGCATGGCTGAAGCAGCAACCCTGGGTCGACCCCGCGCGCATCGGCGTGCAGGGCTGGTCCAACGGCGGTTACATGACCCTGATGCTGCTGGCCAAGGCGTCCGACAGCTATGCCTGCGGCGTGGCCGGTGCACCGGTCACCGACTGGGGGCTGTACGACAGCCATTACACCGAACGCTACATGGATCTGCCGGCACGCAACGAGGCCGGTTATCGCGAAGCGCGCGTGCTGACCCACATCGACGGACTGCGCTCACCCCTGCTGCTGATCCACGGCATGGCCGATGACAACGTGCTGTTCACCAATTCGACCAGCCTGATGAGTGCGCTGCAGAAGCGCGGCCAGCCCTTCGAACTGATGACCTACCCGGGCGCCAAGCATGGCCTGTCCGGTGCCGATGCGCTGCACCGCTACCGTGTGGCGGAAGCGTTCCTGGGACGTTGCCTGAAACCCTGAGTCACAACCGGGAAGGAGCCCGCCGATGAACCACCTGCCCCCCCCTGTTCCTGGCCATCCCGCCCATCCCCCCGGCTGGTGGCGCCGTCACTGGCGATGGGCGATGCCACTGACCGTGGTGGTGTTCCTGGGCGTACTGGGCGGTTCCGCGGCATGGAGTGTGATGCGCTGGGGCGAAGCCGCACGCGAGAGTCCGCCGATGCGTGAGGCGATGCGGCGCGCCGGATGCAGCATCGAGCTGGTGGAGGCCTTCGGCGAACCGCTGCGCGCCGGCTCGCTGCCATTGGGCAGCATGCAGACCGCGATCACCGGTGAGCGCGATGTGGGCCTGACCGTGTCGCTGGAAGGGACCCATGCGCATGGTCGCCTGTTCGTGCAGGGCATCCGCCGCGACGATGTCTGGGACTACCCGGTGATGTATGTGCTGGGTGCGGACAAACAGACCTTCGATCTGACCGCGCTGGACGATGAGGAGGCTGCGCAGGAGTGCGAACTGCAGGCCTGCCGCGAGCGCGGTGGCTGCCCGATGACGGCCGCGTTCTGACCGGCGCCATGACTTCCCACCGATTGTCGCCATCGCCATGAGCGCGTAGGGTGCGGGCAACCCTGTCCTGGAGTGCTTCATGAAGCCGATCGCGCTGGCCGTCGCCCTGGCCCTGACCGCTGCACCGCTGCTGTCCGCCCCCCCGGCCCTGGCCGCACCGGCCGCCAAGGCCACCACGCCTGCCAGCCCCGCCTGGGTCGCGCGCAGCAATGCGCTGGCGCAGATCCTGCTCGACGCGCAGGGACCGTTCCAGCCCGAGCAGACCGGCTTCTTCGGCGTGCCGGGCTATGACGACAAGGTGGCCGACCTCGGCCCGGACAATGGCGCGCGCTACCGTGCCGCGACCGCCAAGGCGCGCGACGAGCTGCAGACCCGGCTGGCTACGGAGAAGGATCCCAACGTCCGCCAGGACCTGCAGATCATGATCCACGCCGCCAACCAGAACATCGAGGGCAGCGAGCTCAACGACAAGTACCTGCTGCCGTGGACCGATGCGCCGCAGACGGTGTTCAGCGGCCTCAATCTTCTGCTGTCCGACCAGGTGCCGGCCGAGCGCCGGGCCAAGGCGCTTGATCGCCTCAAGGCGTACGCCGGGCTGACGCCGGGCGGCACCGCCTTCACCACGCTGGCGCGCCAGCGCTACGAAGAACGCCTGAAGGACAGCGCGCTGCTGCAGCCGACGAAGATCGAAGTGCAGCAGTCGCTGGACAACGTCGAGACCTACATCAGCGGCATCGAGTCGCTGCTGAAGAAGTACCAGATCAGCGGCGCCGATGAAGCGATGAAGGCCCTGGCGGGGCAGATGAAGGAGTACGCGGCCTGGACGCGCAAGGAGGTGCTGCCGAAGGCGCGTACCGACACGCGCCTGCCGGCGCCGCTCTACGCATACCAGCTCAAGCAGGTCGGCATCGACATCGACCCGAAGCTGCTGATGCAGCGTGCCCAGCTGGAGTTCATGGAAACCCGCTCGGCGATGCAGCAGCTGGCGCCGCTGGTGGTGAAGGAGAAGGGCCTGAAGGTTGCCGACCCGACCGATCCGGTCGCCGTGATCCGCGCACTGAAGGCCGACAAGATCGCCGACGACCAGCTCGAAGGCCACTATCGCAAGGTGATCGACGCCATCGATCCACTGATCCGCGAGCATGGCATTGTCGACGTGCCCAAGCGCGCCATGCAGATGCGCCTGGGTTCGGCTGCCGAGAGCGCCGCCAGCCCGGCACCGCATTTCCTGCCGGCACCGCTGGTGAACAACACCGGGCAGCAGGGCACCTTCGTGCTGCCATTGGGCAACCCGGCGGCCGGTGCCGGCGCCCAGTACGACGACTTCAACTTCGGTGCGGCCGCGTGGACCCTGAGCGCGCATGAGGGCCGTCCCGGCCATGAGCTGCAGTTCACCGCGATGGTCGAGCGCGGCGTCTCGCTGGCGCGCACCATGTTCGCGTTCAATTCGGTGAACGTGGAAGGCTGGGCGCTGTACGCCGAAGCGGAGATGGTGCCGTACGAGCCTCTGGACGGGCAGATGATCGCCCTGCAGTTCCGCCTGCTTCGCGCCGCGCGCGCGATGCTTGATCCGATGCTCAACCTCGGCCTGACCGACCGTGCAAACGGCGAACGGGTGCTGATCGAACAGGTCGGCCTGTCCAAGGCCATGGCCACCCAGGAGCTGGACCGCTACACCGTGCGCATGCCCGGCCAGGCGGGCAGCTACTTCTATGGCTACACCCGCATCCTGGAGCTGCGCATGCAGACCGAACTGGCACTGGGCGCGAAGTTCGACCGCCTGGCGTTCAACAACTTCCTGCTCGACCAGGGCCTGCTGCCGCCGGATCAGCTGGCCGACGCAGTGAACCAGGTGTTCGTGCCGAAG
>NZ_JAODZG010000036.1:0-33964 GCF_029835135.1 Stenotrophomonas sp. GD04145
AAAAAGAAAATCAACATCAAACGCCGGTCGCTTCGCTCCTGGTGGCGACCAAGGTCGACACCCACCAGTTCGCAGTGATCCACACCGGAATCGAGATTCACCGACCGTCACCGGGAAACTGTCGGGGGTGGGGCGGTGTCGGGTTGCGGGGTGTCCGCGGCATGGATGCCGCGGCCAAGCCCCCAAGGACGGGTTTACGGCGTCCCCGCAACCCGACACCGCCCCGCCCGACAAACAGAAAAGCCAGAGCCGCTTTGGCTCTGGCTTCTGCTGTGGAACTTGACGTTGCCTCTGCGGGTGCCGGGCCGCAGGCCCGGCCGATCACATCACACCACCGGTTCGCGCAGGGCAGGGTTGTCCCAGCCCGGGCGCGGGGCAAAGCGGTCACCGTGACGCTGCTGCAGCGCCTTCAGGCGCTCGACGATCGCATCGGCACCCACCGCGCGGATGTGCTGGATCGGACCCCCGCGGAACGGCGCGAATCCGGTGCCGAAAATCACGCCCGCATCCAGCAGGTCCGCATCGGCCACCACGCCTTCGTGCAGGCAGGCCACGGCCTCGTTGAGCAGCGGCAGGATCAGGCGATCTTCCAGGTCCGCAGGGGCCTGGTAGTCGCTGGCGACATCCGGCTTCTTCGGCTTGCCGTTCTCCCAGGTGTAGATGCCCTGGCCATCCTTCTTGCCGCGCTTGTCGGCTTCCACCGTCTGCAGTGCCGCCGGAATCTGCAGGCCGAGGAACGGCGCCAGCTCGCGGCCCACGCCGGCGGCGACATCCAGGCCGACCGTGTCGATCAACTCGATGGGGCCCATCGGCATGCCGAACTTCACCGCTGCCTTGTCGATCACCGGGCCCGGGATACCTTCGGCATAGGCGGTGGCCGCCTCCAGCATGTACGGGAACAGCACGCGGTTGACCAGGAAGCCCGGGCTGCCCGCCACCGGTACCGGGAACTTGCCCAGCGCCTTGCAGAACGCTGCCAGACGGCGCTCGGTCTCCGGCGCCATGCCGTCGTGATGGATGATTTCCACCAGCGGCATCTGTGCCACCGGATTGAAGTAGTGCAGGCCGGCGAACTGCGCCGGGCGCTGGATGTGGTCGCGCAGTTCCACCAGCGGAATCGACGAGGTATTGGTGGTCAGCAGCGCATCGGCCTTCATGCCCGGCTCCAGCGTCTGGTACAGCGCGCGCTTGGCCTCCGGGTTCTCGATGATCGCCTCGATCACCAGATCAGCGGCGGCCACGCCTTTGCCCTCCAGATCCGCCCGCAGCCGCGCCGCCACCGCCGGACGCTTGCTCTCGTCCTTCACCTTCCTGGCGAACAGTGCCTGCGCGCGTTCCATCGCCGGATCGATGAAGCGCTGCTCGCGATCCTGCAGGGTGACCTCGAAGCCCTTGTAGGCCGCCCACGCGGCGATGTCACCGCCCATTACGCCGGCGCCGACCACGTGCACGTGGCGGATGCCGGAATCGCCGCTGCCCAGACCCTTCAGGCGCTCGGTCAGGAAGAAGATGCGGATCAGATTGCGCGCGGTCGGCGTGCTGGCCAGTTTGACCACCGCGCGGCGTTCGGCATCCAGGCGGGCCTGCACCGGCTTGCCGGCGCTGCGCTGCCAGGTGCTGATCAGTGCATACGGCGCCGGGTACTGGTCCTTCTTCGCCTTGCGCGCGACCTGCTTGATCATCTGCGGCGCCAGCACCTTGCGCGCCAGCCAGGTGTTGCTGGCCCATGCCAGTGCACGCTGCTTGAACGGCCGCGTGGTGCCGGCCAGCGCCAGTGCGACGGCGGTGTCGAGCACCACCGCCGGTGCCACCACCTTGTCGACCAGGCCGATGCCACGCGCGGCCGAGGCCGAGAGGGTGCGGCCGGTCAGCATCATGTCCATCGCCGCCGGGGCGCCGACCAGCTGCGGCAGGCGCGCGCTGCCACCCCAGCCGGGGAAGATGCCCAACTGGGTTTCCGGCAGCCCGATGCGGGTGCTGCTGTCGTTGGAGGCCACGCGGTAACGGCAGGCCAGGGCCAGCTCGGTGCCGCCACCCAGGCAGTGGCCATGGATGGCTGCAACGGTCGGGCAGGGCAGCTCTGCCAGCTTCTGGTAGGTGGATTGGCCGCGACGGATGGCATCGTTGACGGTGCCGCGCCGGTCGAACTCCTGGAATTCCTTGAGATCGGCGCCGGCGATGAAGCCGGCCTTCTTCAGGGACTGGATCACCACGCCCTTCGGCGGATCCAGCGCGATGCGTTCGAGCAGATCGCCCAGCTCCAGCAGCACGTCCTGCGACATCGCGTTGACACTGCTGTCCTGACGATCCAGGGACAGGACCACCACGCCGTCGTCGCGGATCTCGGGGTGCCAGTGGCTGAAGCGGAGACCATCGAAGCCTGAGAGCATGGACGTTCCATCCGGTTGTGTATGGAGAAGCGGCTATGATCCAGAGGTTGTTTCCCCCGCGTCAAATCCCTATAGCAGGGGAGTGGCGGTTCCGGATCCATGGCCGTGGAACAGAACGCTAACGGAACAGTGGTTAAAAGCTGGTGCGGCGCCGGGTGATCGGCGACTGAACTTTTCCCGGGATTGGCAGTCTCATTGCCCGACGTCGGTTGGGCTGACAGGAGTGCGGCCCCCCATGGCCGAGGTTGAAACACCACAGGAGCTGGATCTGGAACTGGTCCGGCGCGTGCAGCGCGGCGAGAGCGCGGCTTTCGATGTACTGGTGCGCAAGTATCAGCATCGGGTCGTGGCCCTGGTCGGTCGCTACATCGCCGACTGGAGTGAATGTCAGGACGTCGCCCAGGACACTTTCATACGCGCCTACCGCGCGATCGGAAGCTTCCGCGGCGATGCCCAGTTCTCAACCTGGTTGCATCGGATCGCCGTGAACACCGCCAAAAACTACCTGGCTTCACACAATCGACGCCCGCCGACCGATGACATCGACATCGGCGATGCCGAACAGTTCGACAGCGGCACGCGCCTGCGCGACACCGACACGCCCGAACGCGAGTTGATGCGCCAGGAGCTGGAACAGACAGTGATGAAGGCCGTCAACGCGCTGCCGGAAGAACTCCGGTCGGCGATCACCCTGCGCGAGGTGGAAGGCCTGAGCTACGAGGAAATCGCGCAGAAGATGGGGTGCCCGATCGGCACCGTGCGTTCACGGATCTTCCGGGCGCGCGAGGCGATCGACACCGAACTCCGGCCGCTGCTGGACATCGGCAGCGCCACCCGCGAGAAGAGCCGCGTATGACCAGTCATCCATTCAACGAATCGCAGAATCATCAATCGCCGGCCGGGCTGCGCCTTGACCAGCGCCATCGGGAACAGCTGTCGGCCCTGGTCGATGGCGAGCTGGGGGCCGACGAGGCCCGCTTCCTGCTGCGCCGCATGGAGCATGACCCGGAACTGGCCGGCTGCCAGGAGCGCTGGCAGCTGCTGGGCGACGTGATGCGCGGGCAGGCGTCGGTGCTTGCGCCCGCCGGCTTCAGCGCCGCGGTTGCCTCTGCCATTGCCGCCGAACCCACGCCCCGGTCCGGGCCTCAGGACCGGCAGGTGCGCCGCAGTGGCTGGCGTACCTGGGGAGGCGGTGCCGCATTGGCTGCCTCGGTCGCTGCGGTGGCCCTGCTGATCGGCGGCGAGAAGCTGAAGGAGACCCCTCCCGGAGAGCCGCTGGCACCCCAGGTGGTCGCCAGCCAGGCCGAGCTGCCGCCGGCACCGGTATCGCCCGCGACGGTGACCGAAGCCTCGGTCGATCCGGCGGTGGTGGCGGTGGCCAGTGTTCCGGCGGCCGCATTGGCCGCCAGCCGTCGCCAGGACGCACGCCGCGCCAGCGCCAGTGCCACCCGCGGCCAGCAGGCTGCGCGGGTGGCACAGCGTGACGACGGGGCGCAGCGGGCTGTGGCCGCCGCCCAGGCGCCCTTGGTGCCGACCGTGCCGGCCGGTGCCAGCCGCAACCTGCCGTTCGGCGAGGTGGCCGGCCTGCAGGCCCGGCCGTGGCCGCGCTCCAGCCTGGCTCCGGCCGCGGGGGGGGCGCTCAACGCCAGCTTCCCGGCGCATGCTGACAGCGCCACGTTCTACCCCTTCGAGCCGCGCCTGCAGGACGACCTGCCGCCGCCGCCCCGCCCGCGCGACTGAGCCGGGTGCCGCCACGCCCCGCCGATCGCGGGGCCCTTCTTCTCCCTTCCATCCGATCCGGAGGTTGCCGTCCGATGACTCCCCGATTCCGCACGCAGGCCATCGGCCTGCTGGCCCTGACCCTGCCGCTGGTGGCCTGTGCCCAGGCGCCGTCCCCGGCTGCCCAGACCGCGCCGGCCGCTGCCGCGCCGCGCGCCCCTGCGCAGCCGCTGGTCACCGGCCTGCCCGATTTCACCAACCTCGTCGAGCAGGTCGGCCCGGGCGTGGTCAACGTCGACACCACCATCGTCCGCAGCAACCGCCAGGCGCGTGGGCCGATGGGGGACGACGACATGCCGGAGTTCTTCCGTCGCTTCTTCGGCCCGGACTTCCCGATGCCGGGGCAGGGGCCGGGCGGCCCCGACGGCGGTCCCAGCATCAAGGGCCGCGGCATGGGGTCGGGCTTCATCATTTCGCCCGACGGCTACGTGCTGACCAACTACCACGTGGTAGCCGATGCCAGCGAGGTGAAGGTCAAGCTGGGCGATCGCCGTGAGTTCACCGCCAAGGTGGTGGGCAGCGACCAGCAGTACGACGTCGCCCTGCTGAAGATCGAAGGCAGGAACCTGCCGACGGTCCGTGTCGGCGATTCCAACAGCCTGAAGCCGGGCCAGTGGGTTGTCGCGATCGGCTCGCCGTTCGGCCTCGACCACTCGGTCACCGCCGGCGTGGTCAGCGCCCTCGGCCGCAGCACCGGCGGCCCGGACCAGCGCTACGTGCCGTTCATCCAGACCGACGTGGCGATCAACCAGGGCAACTCCGGCGGTCCGCTGCTGAACACCCGGGGCGAAGTGGTCGGCATCAACTCGCAGATCTTCTCTGCGTCCGGTGGCTACATGGGCATCAGCTTCGCGATTCCGATCGACCTGGCGATGAGCGCGGTCGAACAGATCAAGAAGACCGGCCGGGTCACCCGCGGCCAGCTGGGCGCGGTGGTGCAGGAGATCGACGGCCTGAAGGCGCAGGCCATGGGCCTGCCGGACAGCCGGGGTGCGCTGGTCAACCAGATCGTGCCGGATTCGGCGGCCGCCCGCGCCGGTGTGAAGGTGGGGGATGTGATCCGCACCGTGAACGGCGCACCGGTCAACAGCTGGTCCGATCTGCCGCCGCTGATCGGCGCCATGGCCCCGGGCAGCCGGGTCACTCTGGGCGTGATCCGTGACGGCAAGCCGCGCGACCTGAGCGCCACCCTGACCGCGCTGGCCGAGGATGACCAGGCCAGCGCCCGCAGCCCCGCCACCGCCAGGGCCGATGCCGCTCCGCAGAGTGGTGCCAATGCCCTGCTGGGCCTGGACGTCAGCGATCTGACCGCGCCGCAGCGCAAGCAGCTGGGCCTGGAATCGGGCGAGGGCGTGCGCATCACCGGCGTCAAGGGGCAGGGCGCCCGGGATGCCGGCCTGTCCCCGGGCATGGTGATCCTGCAGGTGGCCAGCACCCAGGTGAGCGGCGTGGAGTCGCTGAACCGCGCGCTGTCCAGCTACAAGAAGGGCGATGTGGTGATGCTGCTGGTCCGCACCGGCAACGGCAACAGCGCCTTCGTGGCGGTCAAGGCCGGCGAGTAAGGACCGGGGCTGCTCCGGCAGCCGCTGCCCCCCGAAGCCCCGCTCAGGCGGGGCTTCGGTCGTTCCGGCCCTGGCCCGGCGAGGCGCCTTTCGCGGGCGGGCCCCGGGCGTGCGATAATCCACCGTTACCCTGACGACGCCGCGCGCCGCCGCCACCTATGTCATCTGATTCGATGCGGAACATCCGCAACTTCTCCATCATCGCCCACGTCGACCACGGCAAGTCCACGCTGGCCGACCGCATCATCCAGCTTTGTGGTGGCCTGCAGGCCCGCGAGATGGAAGCGCAGGTACTCGACTCCAACCCGATCGAGCGCGAGCGTGGCATCACCATCAAGGCGCAGTCGGTATCGCTGCCGTACCTGGCCAAGGACGGGCAGACCTATCATCTGAACTTCATCGACACCCCGGGCCACGTCGATTTCTCGTATGAAGTCAGCCGCTCGCTGGCTGCCTGTGAAGGTGCGCTGCTGGTGGTCGATGCTGCCCAGGGCGTGGAAGCGCAGTCGGTGGCGAACTGCTACACCGCGGTGGAGCAGGGTCTGGAAGTGGTGCCGGTGATCAACAAGATCGACCTGCCTACGGCCGACATCGAGCGCGCCAAGGCCGAGATCGAGGCCGTGATCGGCATCGACGCCAGCGACGCCGTGCCGGTCAGCGCCAAGACCGGCCTGAACGTGCAGGACGTGCTGGAGGCCATCGTCCATCGCATTCCGCCGCCGCAGCCACGCGATACCGACAAGCTGCAGGCGCTGATCATCGACTCCTGGTTCGACAACTACCTCGGCGTGGTCTCGCTGGTGCGCGTCATGCAGGGCGAGATCAAGGCCGGCGACAAGCTGCAGGTGATGTCCACCGGCCGCAACCACCAGGTCGACAACGTCGGCGTGTTCACCCCCAAGCGCAAGGTGTTGCCGGCGCTGCGCGCGGGTGAGGTGGGTTGGGTCACGGCCAGCATCAAGGACGTGCATGGTGCGCCGGTGGGCGACACCCTGACCCTGGCCGGTGATCCGGCACCGAAGCCGCTGCCGGGCTTCCAGGAAATGCAGCCGCGCGTGTTCGCCGGCCTGTTCCCGGTCGACGCCGAGGACTATCCGGACCTGCGCGAGGCGCTGGACAAGCTGCGCCTGAACGATGCCGCGCTGCGCTTCGAGCCGGAAAGCTCGGAGGCGATGGGCTTCGGTTTCCGCTGCGGCTTCCTCGGCATGCTGCACATGGAGATCGTGCAGGAACGGCTGGAGCGCGAATACAACCTGGACCTGATCAGCACCGCGCCGACGGTGGTGTACGAGGTCCTGAAGACCGATGGCTCGATCATCAACATGGACAACCCGGCCAAGCTGCCGGCGGTGAACCAGGTCCAGGAGATCCGCGAGCCGATCATCCGTGCCAACGTACTCACCCCCGAGGAGTACATCGGCAATATCATCAAGCTGTGCGAGGAAAAGCGCGGCAGCCAGATCGGCATCAACTACCTGGGCAGCCAGGTGCAGATCAGCTACGAGCTGCCGATGGCCGAAGTGGTGCTGGACTTCTTCGACAAGCTGAAGTCGGTCAGCCGCGGCTACGCGTCGCTGGACTATCACTTCGTGCGCTTCGATGCCGGCCCGTTCGTGCGCGTGGACGTGCTGATCAATGGCGACAAGGTCGATGCGCTGTCGCTGATCGTCCACCGCAGCCATGCCGACCGCCGCGGCCGCGAGCTGTGCGAGAAGATGAAGGACCTGATCCCGCGGCAGATGTTCGACGTGGCGATCCAGGCGGCTGTCGGCTCGCAGATCATCGCCCGTACCACGGTCAAGGCCATGCGCAAGAACGTGCTGGCCAAGTGCTATGGTGGCGACGTTTCGCGCAAGAAGAAGCTTCTGGAAAAGCAGAAGGAAGGCAAGAAGCGCATGAAGCAGGTCGGCCGCGTGGAAATCCCGCAGGAAGCGTTCCTGGCCGTGCTGCAGATGGACAACAAGTAAGCGCGCACCGGCCCTCCGGGGCCGGTCGTCCGGTGACGTTGCAAAGGACCCTGAATGAAACTGTTTGAGATCCTCCTGGTCGTGCTGACCCTGGCCTCGGGCCTGATCCTGCTTGCGGACAAGCTGTACTTCGCCAGGCGCCGCGCCCAGCGTGCAGGCCTGCTCGACACCGAGCCGGTGCTGGTGGATTACTCGCGTGCATTCTTCCCGGTGCTGGCGATCGTGCTGGTCGTGCGCAGCTTCATCGCCGAGCCGTACAAGATCCCGTCCAGCTCGATGATGCCGAACCTGCTGATCGGTGATTTCATCCTGGTCAACAAGTTCGCCTATGGCCTGCGCCTGCCGATCACCAATACCCGCTTCGTGCCGGTGGGTGATCCCGCGCGCGGCGATGTGGTGGTGTTCCACTTCCCGGGCCACGGCGACAACGACCCGGCCAAGGGCGAGAACTTCATCAAGCGCGTGATCGGCGTGCCGGGTGACACCGTGGTGTTCGAGGGCGACAGCCTGGTGCTGAACGGCGAGCCGGTGAAGTACGACAACAAGGGCATCTACGCCGGCCACAAGGGCCAGGGCGAGGGCGCCAACCTGCTGGTCGAGCATCTCCCGGGCCGCACCCATACCGTGCTGGAGACCGACTATCCGCGTGGCCAGGGCCAGTGGACGGTGCCGGCCGGCAAGTACCTGGTGATGGGCGACAACCGTGACAACAGCGATGATGGACGCTTCTGGGGGCTGCTGCCGGAAGAGAACCTGCGGGGCAAGGCATTCCTGATCTGGCTGAACTGCCAGGGCTGGTTCTGCAAGGACGGTTTCGAGCCGTCGCGGATCGGCTCGGGCATCAACTGAGTATTTTTACATCCAACGCGTATCTGGGGAGAACGCAATGAAGACGATGAACACGCAGCGCGGCATCACCCTGACCTCGTTCCTGGTGGTCCTGGTCGTGGTTGGCTTCTTCATCTACATCGGCATGAAGCTGTTCCCGATGTACCAGGAGTATTACGCGGTACGCTCGGCGATGAAGAGCCTGGCCAGCCAGCCGGGCGTGGCCAGCATGGAGCCGGCGCGGATCCAGGATCTGTTCTTCAAGCGGCTGTACATCAACTACTCGGACAACGTGAAGCCGGGCAACGTCAAGTTCGATCGCCGCGACAATGGCTGGACCCTCAAGGTCAACTACGAAGTGCGTCGCCCGTTGATCGGCAACCTCGATGTGGTTGGCAAATTCGATTCTTCCCAGGACCTGACCCGAAGCGGTGCCCAGTAAATTCATCCAACGTGGCGACCTGATCGGCCATGCCTTCCGCGACCCGGCGCTGCTCAAGCAGGCGCTGACCCATCGCAGTGCCGGCGTGCCGCATAACGAGCGCCTGGAATTCCTCGGCGACAGCATCGTCAACATGATGGTCGCCGAGGCGCTGTACCAGCGCTGGCCCAAGGCCGACGAGGGCGCACTGACCCGCGCCCGCGCCGAGCTGGTGCGTGAAGGGGCGCTGGCAGTGATCGCCCGTACCCTGCAGCTGGGCGAACGGCTGATCCTGGGCGCGGGCGAGATGAAGTCGGGCGGGCACCGCCGCGACTCGATCCTGGCCGATGCACTGGAGGCGGTGGTGGCCGCGATCTACCTGGACGCCGGTTTTGACGCGTGCCGGGAGACGGTGCTGCCCTGGTTCACGGCCTCGATGGAGGCGCTGCCGGCCACCGGCCGCCCCGAGAAGGACCCCAAGACCCGCCTGCAGGAATGGCTGCAGGCCCGGCAGAAGGCGTTGCCCCAGTACGAACTGGTGTCAGAATCCGGTGACGACCACGCCAAACATTTCCGGGTACGCTGCAACGTGGCCGACCCGGCCGCCAGCACCGAGGGCGAAGGCGCCTCGCGGCGGCTTGCCGAACAACAGGCGGCTGCAGCCGTCCTAGAACAACTGGATTCCAAGTGAGCGAACAAACTTCCCATCATTGCGGCAGCGTGGCCGTCATCGGCCGCCCGAACGTCGGCAAGTCGACCCTGACCAATGCCCTGGTCGGGGCCAAGGTCAGCATCGTCTCCAACCGGCCGCAGACCACCCGCCACCGCCTGCTCGGCATCGCCACCTATCCGGAAGGCCAGCTGGTGCTGGTCGATACCCCGGGCCTGCACAAGGTGCAGAAGCGGGCGATGAACCGGGTGATGAACCGCGCCGCGCGCGGCTCGCTGGAAGGCGTGGATGCAGGCCTGCTGGTGATCGAGGCCGGGCGCTGGGATGACGAAGACAGCCTGGCCTTCAACGTGCTGCGCGATGCCGGCATCCCGGTGGTGCTGGTGGTCAACAAGATCGATCGCCTGAAGGACAAGGGCGCGCTGCTGCCGTTCCTGCAGGAGGTGACTGCCGGCCGTGATTTCGCCGCCGTGCATCCGATCTCGGCGCAGAAGCGCAACGGCCTGGACGCCCTGGTGCGTGACGTGCTGGAGCTGCTGCCGGAAGCCCCGCCGATGTTCGGCGAGGACGAGATCACCGACCGCAGCCAGCGTTTCCTTGCCGGTGAACTGGTACGCGAGCAGCTGATGCGCCAGCTTGGCGAGGAGCTGCCCTATGCCACCACCGTGGAGATCGAGCGCTTCACCGAGGATGGCAATCTTCTGCGCATCGGCGCGGTGATCTGGGTCGAGCGGGAAGGCCAGAAGGCCATCGTGATCGGCAAGGGGGGCGCGCGCCTGAAGGAGATCGGGGCCAAGTCGCGCCTGCAGATGGAGCGTCTGTTCGGTGCCAAGGTGTTCCTGGAAACCTGGGTGCGCGTACGTGAAGGCTGGTCCGACGACGAGGCCGCGCTGAAGGCCTTCGGTTACGAGTAAGCCACGGCGATCGCTTCGGTGATCATCGAGGACGACACGGGGTTCGTGCTGCATGCACGGGCCTATCGCGAAACCAGCCTGCTGGTGGAGGTGCTGAGCGCGGAGCATGGCCGGATCGGCCTGCTTGCGCGCGGCGTGTCCACGGCCAAGGGCCAGGTGTTGCGCGCGGCCTTGCAGCCGCTGCAGTGGATCCGCTTCAGCGCACAGCAGCGCGGCGAACTGGCGCAGCTGCGTGCCGCCGAAGCGCTGGACGCGGCGCCGCGGCTGGTCGGCCAGGCCATGCTGGCCGGCTTCTACCTGAGTGAACTGACGCTGCGGCTGGCGCCACGCCAGGATCCGTTGCCGGAGGTGTACCTGGCGTACGGCGAGGCACGCGCGCGGCTGGCAGTGGGCGCCGGACTGGCCTGGACGCTGCGCCGCTTCGAGCGCGAGCTGCTTGCCGCACTGGGGCTCGGTTTCGATCTGGAAAGCGCCAGCGATGGTCAGCCGATCGATCCAGCGGCGCGTTATGCGCTGGATCCGCAGGAAGGGCCGCAACGACTGCTCAGCGAGCGCGGTGGAGAGCGCAGTGCGGCGGCCACCGGTTCGGCGCTGTTGGCGCTGGCGGCCGACGAGGAGCCGGGGCCTGCCGATCTGGCGAGCCTGCGGCTGCCCATGCGGCGGGTGCTGGCGCACCACCTGGGGCCGCGGGGGCTGAAGTCCTGGGAGCTGCTGGAGCAGTTGGCCCCCCGGCGGTAGGCGGGCGGGGGGGCAGATCCGTCTTCCGCAGGGAAAGGGATCTGACCCCGGATTGATTTCGATATCCGACGGGGCAGGGCGCATCCGTGCCGGGCAACCCTCAGTGCAGCAGTGCCGCTACCGCGGCGCGGAAGCCCGCTTGTGCCAGGTCCGACTCCGGCATGTGGTGCAGCTGGCGCACCGCGCGGCCCAGCCGTGCGGCACCGACGAAGCCGCAGCTTGCCTGCAGCCGGTGCAGCTGGCTGCGAAGCTGGCGTTCGTCATGCTGGTCCACGGCCTGCTCCACCGCATCGCGGACGCCCGGCAGTTCCGCGAGGAACAGCTCGCGCAGGGCGATCAGGTGGTTGCGCTGGCCATTGAGAGCGGCCAGAGCGGCGGTCTCGTCCCAGTCCTGCCCGTTCAGCTCGATCGCAGCGGGGGCCGGAGCGACGGCGATGCCGGCCGGCGAGTTGACCAGGGCGCGGCGGACCGCCTTCAGCAACTGGTCGCGGCCGAGCGGTTTGACCAGGGTGTCGCTGAAACCGGCCTCACGCAGGCGCGCATGGATGGACGTGTCGCCGTCGGCGGTATGCGCCAGGGCAGGCGTGTCCGGATGCGAACGGCGCAGTTCGCGCAGCAGCTGCGCGCCATTGCCGTCGGGCAGGTTGACGTCGATCAGCCACAGGTCGTGAGCCCCGGGCTCGGCGCTTGCCAGGGCACTGGCAAGGGAGTCCGCGGTATCGACGTCCGCCGGCAGGGTTTCCAACGCCGCCTTGAAAAACCCGCGGCTGATGATGTCGTCCTCGACAAGCAGGAAGCGGGGCCGACCGGCCCTCGGGGTCATCTGCATCAGGGGCTGCCTCCATGTCAGCTGGTTGACATCATCAAGCACGGCGGCGGCTGGCGCAAGCGGCGGCAGGCCCCGCCGGTCAGGATCTGCGACAATACGCGCCCATTTTCGCCCGCAGCCTGTTGCCACGTGGCCCGATCCCGCTCCCGCATCGACCGTACCCCGTTCCAGACCGAGATCCTCGACCTCAGCCATGATGGTCGCGGCGTCGCCCGCCGTGAAGGCGAAGGTGGCAAGGTCACCTTCATCAGCGGCGCTCTGCCGGGCGAGGTGGTCATGGCTGAACAGACCGCCCGCAGCCGCCATTTCGACGAAGCACGCACCGTGGAAGTGCTGCAGGCCTCGCCACAGCGGGTGACGCCGAAGTGCCCGCATTTCGGCACCTGCGCCGGCTGCGTGCTGCAGCACCTGGATGAAGACCAGCAGATCGTTGCCAAGCAGCGCGTGCTGATGGACAACCTGGAACGCATCGGTCACGTGAAGCCGGGCCGCGTGCTGCCACCGCTGGTCGGCGACAGCTGGGGTTACCGCCGCAAGGGGCGCTTCTCGGTGCGCCGCGTCGAGAAGAAGGACAAGACCCTGGTCGGCTTCCGTGAACAGGACCCGCGCTTCGTCGCCGATCTCAGCCAGTGCCTGACCGTGATCCCCGAAGTGGGCACCAAGGTGCAGGCGCTGTCGACCTTCATCGAGTCGCTCGACGGCAAGCGCGACATCCCGCAGATCGAGTTCATCGGCGGTGACCAGGCCATCGCGCTGACCGTGCGTCATCTGCAGCCGCTCAGTGATGCCGACCGCGCCGCATGGGCCAGCTTCGGCCAGCAGCACGGATTTGCCATCTACCTGCAACCCGGTGGCGTGGACACCGTCCATCCGCTGGACGGGCAGGGCGTGCCGCTGTCGTTCCGGCTGGCGCCGTGGGATGTCGAACTGGCATTCCGGCCACTGGATTTCATCCAGGTCAATGCCAAGCTCAACGAGAAGATGATCGCTCACACCCTGGATCTGCTGGAGCCGGGTGAGGACGAGCGCGTGCTGGACCTGTTCTGCGGGCTGGGCAACTTCACCCTGCCGCTGGCGCGCCGCGTGCGCGAGGTGGTGGGCGTGGAAGGCGACGCGGGCCTCGTTGCCCGCGCACGTGAGAACGCCGAGCGCAACGGGCTGGGCAACGCCCAGTTCTACAGCGCCGACCTGACCCAGGACCAGCGCGCCACGCCGTGGATGCGCCAGGGCTTCGACAAGCTGTTGCTGGACCCGCCGCGCTCGGGCGCGATCGAGGTGCTGCAGCAGCTGCCGTTGAAGCAGTTCAAGCGCATCGTGTACGTCAGCTGCCATCCGGGATCGCTGGCCCGGGACGCGGGTTACCTGGTGAACGAGCAGGGCTTCAGCCTGGTCAGTGCCGGCGCCATGGACATGTTCCCGCACACCGCGCACGTGGAAAGCATCGCGGTGTTCGAAAAGCGCTGACCCGCTGTCATGCCCATCGCGCATAATGGCGCGATGGGCATCGAGATCGAACGCAAATTCCTCGTCAGCAGCGACGGCTGGCGTGCGGCCGCACACCGGGTGATTCCGATGGCGCAGGGCTACATCAACGATCTGGGCGCGCTCGACAGCGGTCGCCAGAACGCGTCCGTGCGGGTGCGCATCGAAGGTGAGCACGCCGCGCTGAACCTGAAGTCGCGCACGATCGGCCATACCCGCCAGGAGTTTGATTACCCGATTCCGGTGGAGGATGCGCGCGCGCTGCTGGCGCTGTGCGTGGGGGGCCTGATCGACAAGCGTCGCCACCTGGTCGAGCATGCCGGCCTGACCTGGGAAGTGGATGAGTTCCTGGGTGACAACGCCGGCCTGGTGGTGGCCGAAGTCGAGCTGGAAAGCGCCGGGCAGGCCATCGTCCTGCCGGACTGGGCCGGCGCGGAGGTCACCGACGACCCGCGCTACTACAACGTCGCACTGGCCAGTCATCCCTATTCACGCTGGTGAAAGGGGCGT
The DNA here is from genome assembly GCF_029835135.1 of Stenotrophomonas sp. GD04145. NCBI lineage: Bacteria > Pseudomonadati > Pseudomonadota > Gammaproteobacteria > Lysobacterales > Lysobacteraceae > Stenotrophomonas > Stenotrophomonas sp. GD04145. Next base: position 14,091 of record NZ_JAODZG010000036.1, read on the forward strand.
TCCCCCTTTTTTCGGGGCGTCCGGACCCCATGTCGGTGGGATGAGAATCGACATCTACTCCGACGTGGTCTGTCCCTGGTGCTGGATCGGCAAGCACCGTTTCCAGCAGGGGGTGCAGTTGCTGGGGGCCGATGCCCCAGTACTCGACATCCACTGGCAGCCGTTCCAGCTGGACCCGGATGCGGGCACCACGCCGGTGCCGCTGCGCGAGGCGTATGCGCGCAAATTCGGCGGTGTCGAGCGCACAGAGCAGATTCTCGGCCAGACCCAGGCCACCGCCCGTGGCGAAGGCCTGCCCATGGACTTCAGCCAGGGCCAGGTGCGGGTGACCACCCTGCCAGCGCACCGGCTGCTGTGGCTGGCCGGCCAGCACGGTGTGCAGGACGCGGTCGGAGAGGCGCTGTTCCGCGCTCATTTCGAGCACGGCCAGAATCTGGCGGACACAGAGGTGCTGACCCGGGCCGGTGTGGCAGGCGGACTGGATGCGGCAGAGATCGCCCAGATGCTGGCCTCCTCACGGGGCCTGGCCGAGGTCGAAGCGGGACTGGACCAGGCCCGTGCGCTGGGTATTTCCTCGGTGCCGACCTTCGTCATCGACGGCCGCTGGGCGATCTCCGGCGCCCAGCCTCCGGAAGCCTTCGCCCAGGCGCTGCGGCAGATCGCGGCGGAGCAGGGCACGGCAACCGGACGCAGCGGCGACGACGCCTGTGGTGCGGACGGCTGCAGGGTCTGATCCTTCGAGGGGGCGCGCGATGGACGCCCCCACCTGCGTCCAACGGCCGGTTCTGCGACAATGCGGCACTGCGCCATGCGGGCGCCCGTTGTGGAGAACGACCATGCTGCTGATCGGCGTTGCCGGCACTGAACTGACCACCCAGGAACGCGACTGGCTGCAGCATGATGCCGTTGCCGGGGTGGTGCTGTTCACGCGCAACTTCGCCTCCCGCCAGCAGGTGAGCGAGCTCAGCGCCGCGATCCGCGAGGCTGCGCCGCGCCCGCAGCTGATCTGCGTCGACCAGGAAGGCGGTCGCGTGCAGCGTTTCCGCAAGGGCTACAGCGATCTGCCGCCGCTGCAGGAGATCGGTGCCGGCTATGCGAAGGATCCCGGCGCCGCGTTGGCGCTGGCCGAGCAGCACGCCTGGCTGATGGCCAGCGAAGTGCGCGCCAGTGGCGTGGACCTGAGCTTTGCCCCGGTGGTCGACCTGGGCCGTGGCAACCTTGCGATCGGCAACCGCGCTTTCAGTGAAGACCCGCAGGTCGTGGCTGCGTTCACCGAGGCCTACGTACGCGGCATGCACGCGGCCGGCATGGCGGCCACCCTCAAGCATTTTCCCGGCCATGGCACCGTGCTGGAAGACACCCATGTCGATACCGCGGTCGATCCGCGGACGCTGGACGAACTGCGCGCGCAGGACCTGGTGCCGTTCCGGGCCGGTGTTGCCGCCGGTGCCGACGCCGTGATGATGGCGCACGTGATCTACCCGCAGGTGGCGCCGGAACCGGCCGGCTATTCGCCGCGCTGGATCCAGGAGGTGCTGCGTGGCGAGCTGGCCTTCCGCGGCGTGGTGTTCTCCGACGACATCGGCATGGCCGCTTCGCACCATGCCGGTGGCGTTGCGGCACGCGTGCACGCGCACCTGGATGCGGGCTGCGACGTCGTGCTGGTCTGCCATCCGGAGCTGGTCGATGAAGCCCTGCACGCGGTGCAGGGACGCTCCCTCAATACCGCTGCGCTGCTTGGCCTGCTCGGCCGCGGCGCGCTTGGCTGGGATGGCCTGCTGGCCGATGCCCGCCATGGCGACACTCAATCCCGTCTGCTTGAAACCCTTGGAAGAACCGTCTGATGCCGAACCTCACCATTTCCCAGGCCCTGGCCCAGGCCGACCTGCTGGTTGACCGCCCCACCATCGACAAGGCCATCGCCGGTATCGCCGACGCCATCGCGCGCGATTACAAGGGCGAGGTGCCACTGTTCCTGTCGATCATGCACGGTGCGCTGCCGTTCGCCGGCCAGCTGGCGCTGGAGCTGGGTGCGCGCGGCCAGGACGTGCAGTTCGATTACCTGCACGCCACCCGCTATCGCGGTGAAACCACCGGCGGCGACCTGGTGTGGAAGCACAAGCCGGCCACCGCGCTGTTCGGCCGCCGTGTGCTGCTGGTCGATGACATCCTCGATGAGGGCTACACCCTGCAGGGCGTGCGCACCTGGTGCCTGGAACAGGGCGCGACCGACGTGCGCATCGCAGCGATGACGGTGAAGAAGCACGATCGCGGGCTGCCGGATGTGACGGCTGACTACGCCGGTATCGAACTGCCCGACCGCTACGTGTTCGGTTTCGGCATGGACGTCAACGAGACCCTGCGCTGCGTGCCGGCCATCTACGCGATGAAGGAATAACAGGCACGGCCGTCCGCGGCCGTCCTTTGCCGCCGCCGGCATCCTCGGGTGCCGGCGTTCGTCTTTCTCTGGAGTGCTTTCGATGCAACAGATCGCCCTGGCCGTGATCGGCGGTACCGGTGTCTACAACCTGGCCAAGCTCGACGATGTGCAGACCCACGAGGTCGAGACCCGCTTCGGCCGTCCCTCCGGCCCGGTGCGCGTGGGCACGCTGCTGGGCAACCGCGTGGCGTTCCTTGCGCGCCATGGCGAGGGCCACTCGCTGCCGCCGCACAAGATCAACTACCGCGCCAATCTGGCTGCGCTGCAGCAGATCGGTGCCCAGCGTGTGCTGGCGCTGAACACCGTCGGGGGCATCACCGAGCAGGTCGGGCCGCGCGTGCTGGCCTGCCCGGACCAGATCATCGACTACACCTGGGGCCGGATCAGCACGATCTGTGAAGAAGAGGGTACCGAAGTGCTGCATGTGGACTTCGGCCACCCGTACACGCCGATGCTGCGGAGCAAGATTCTGGCCGCAGCCAAAGTGACGGGTGTCACGGTCCATGACGGTGGCTGCTACGGTGCGACGCAGGGGCCGAGGCTGGAAACCATCGCGGAAATCGCCCGCATGCGGCGCGATGGCTGCGATCTGGTGGGCATGACCGGAATGCCCGAAGCCGCGCTGGCGCGGGAGTTGGGGCTGGATTACGCGTGCCTGGCGATCGTGGCGAACTGGGCCGCGGGCTGTGGTGATGGCGAGGAGATCACGATGGCCGAAGTGCTGGCCAATGTGCAGGCGGCGAGCAATGGACTTCCGGAACTGATCGGCGAATTGGCACGGGGGTGATTGTCTTCGCCGAGCAAGCTTTGCATACTCAGCCGGTACGCGGGTTCAGCGTACACCACCCATTCATTGCATAAGGTCTCGCATCACCATGCCGAACGGTACCGTCAAGTGGTTCAACGACGCCAAGGGATTTGGCTTCATCTCGCCGGAGGATGGCAGCGCCGACGTGTTCGCGCACTTCTCCGCCATCAACTCCAAGGGCTTCCGCAGCCTGCAGGAAGGCCAGCGTGTCACCTATGACGTGACCCAGGGCCCGAAGGGTGCCCAGGCTTCGAACATCACGCCGGCCGAGTGATCCACTCGACAGTGCGTTGAGAACCCCGCTCCGGCGGGGTTTTTTTTTGCGCCCATCGCATGGGACCGAACCCAAGCCGCGCGCGGGCGGGCCGCCCTGCCGGCGAATGTCCCCCGGCGCCGGCCTTCGACCGTCGCCTCCTCCTTTACTTCGCCGGCAGGGCGGCCCGCCCGCGCGCGGCTTGGAGAACGATCCGGATTCGGCTGGGGCACAATGTGCGGATGACGGAACGACTTCGCATTGCCGTGATTGGATACGGCACCGCTGGCCAGGCGATGACCATCCTGCTGACCCGCGACGGGCACGACGTTGAGATCTTCGAGCGCGTGCCGACCCCTGGGCCGGTCGGCGCCGGTTTCCTGTTGCAGCCCAGCGGCCTGCAGGTGCTGTGGCAGATGGGACTGCTGGAGGCCGTGCGCGCGCATGCCGCGCCGGTGCATCGGCTTTATGGCGACACGCCGTGCGGGCGTGCGGTGATGGACATGGGCTATGGCGGCCTCGATGTCCGCCTGCACGGTCTGGGCATGCAGCGCGGCGCCCTGTTCTCGCTGCTGGACCAGGCCCGCGATGGCGCCGGCCAACTGCATGCGGGGACCACCATCGACGCGGTCGATACCGCGCGGGGGCAACTGCGCGACAACGAAGGCCGCACCCATGGCCCGTTTGACCTGGTGGTGGCGGCCGACGGCGCAGCGTCGTCCCTGCGCGCGACCATTGCCGGCGGCGCTGGCCTCGACCGCGTCTATCCGTGGGGCGCATTGTGGTGCCTGCTGCCGGCCGGAGAGTGGCCGCACGTGCAGCAGCTGCGCCAACGCTACGTCGCCGCACGCAAGATGATCGGCCTGTTGCCGGTGGGCACGCGTCCGGGTGATGACACGCCGCGCCTGAGTTTTTTCTGGAGCCTGCCACGCGCCGACTTCGCGCGTTGGGAAGATGAAGGCATGCAACCATGGCTGCAGGAACTGCATGCGCTCTGGCCCGAGGCCAGCGCACGCTTCGATCACCTGCACGATGCCGGACAGCTGTCCCGGGCGGTTTACCGCGATGCGGTGATGACCCGCTGGCATCAGGGGCGCATGGTCCTGGTCGGCGATGCAGCGCACGCGATGAGCCCGCAGCTGGGGCAGGGGGTGAACATGGCGCTGCTCGATGCGCTGGCGCTGCGAGACGCGCTGCGTGTGCATGGCGCTGGTGAGACGGCACTGCAGGCTTACCAGGCGCAGCGACGTGCGCATGTGGCGGTGTACCAGCGCTGGAGCCGCTGGCTGACGCCGCTGTTCCAGTCCGATCGCGATGCGTGGGCCAAGGCGCGCGACGCGCTGCTTGGCCCGATGGGGCGGCTGCCGGGGGGACGCGGGCACATGCTGCGGGTGCTCAGTGGAACCCAGCACGGCTGGTTCGGTTCGCTTGCTCTGGATCCAGCCTTCCTCGAGGCCCTGGCCCGGCCGCCCGTTGCGCTTGCCACGCAGGCTGCCACGGCGGCTGCGTGAATCGCATCATCACGTGAATTAACGGTTACCTCACCGCGTCTGTGCGACAAGAGTGAAGCACGCCACAGCTGCGTCGCCCGTTTTCCTCTCCGTGATTCGAACATCGCGTGGCCCGGGTGGCGCCGCCGTCGCGGCCTGCTGCGGCCCGGATGTGCTGCGAGTTCACGAGGAGGACGCCATGTTGTTCGCGGTCGAAGAGCTGGAATCGGAAATCTGCAAGCTGCGGGGATTGCTGCAGATGCTGCACGAGGACCAGCCCGACGTTCTGGAGGATGTGTTCGAGTTCCATGTGGGCAGCCTGATCAGTCATGCGCTGCCGGAACACCACACGCACATCCGCGCCTGCGCGCAGGAAATGCTGTCGGCCGTGCAGGCACTGCCGCGCCGGCAGAGCAACGACACGCCCGATTTCCATCTGATGCCGGCGCTGGTGGGCATCCGGCCGGCCTGACCGTCGCGCCAGCTGGTCTTACCGGCCAGGCATCGCCACCAGACCCTGTTCGACACAGGCGATGCGCTGTTCACCCTGCGCCGGTGCGATGACCCAGCCGCCGGTGAAGGCGGAGAATGCCGGCAGCACCGTCAATCCTTCGCGGAGCCAGAACGCCGGAAAGCGGCGGCGCAGCGCCGGCAGTGCGATCTGCGGATGGATATGGCCGGCAATGACGTGCGCCGCGGGCATGTGCCGTGGTTCATGGCACAGCAGGAACGCGCCCAGTTGCACCTCCTCATGCAGCTCCACCTGCAGCGCCGCATGCGGCAGGTGCCGATCATGATTGCCGCGTATCACATGCACCGCCAGCGCGGAGTGCTGCTCTCGCCATCCCAGCCATTGCCGGTACCACGCCGCACGATGCGCCGGCCCATGCAGCACATCGCCCAGTATCCACAGCTCGCGGCAAGCCCTTGCCTGCACCAGCCTCTGCAGGCGCTGCAGGTCGTCGCGGGTGCCGCCGGACGGCAGCGCGATGCCGGCGCGGCGGAACAGGTCGGCCTTGCCCAGGTGCAGGTCGGCGATCAGCAAGGCCTGCCGGGCCGGCCACCACAGTGCGCGCGCACCGAGCAGCAGCATGGGTTCACCGCCCAGCGTCACGGCCAGCTCATCGGCCATGGCGTCTCTCCAACTGCTGTGCGGCACGCAGCACGCGGGTGCGCCAGTCTTCATTGCTGAACTGTCCTCGCAGGCGCTCGGCCCACAGCGGGAAGCCCAGCGGTGTCAGCGAGGCGGGATGCTGCAGTGACAGTGACTGCGTGCCGATGCGTTCGAGCACCTGCTGCAGGCCCGGCAGATCCAGGCTGTCCTGCAGCACTTCATGCTCGGCCAATGCCAGCAGCAGATGCTCGGGGTCGTGCTCACGCAGCACGTCGTACAGCAGTCCGGCCGAGGCCTGCAGCTGGCGCAGCGAGCGCGGCGCGCCGCCGGGCAGGCTGGGTACCAGCAGGCCAGCGACGCGTGCGATTCCGCGGAACTGGCGTCGCGCGAGCTCGCCCAGATTGACGGCGGCACGCAGGTCTTCAAGCAGCTGATCGGCCGCGAACAGTTCCTTCCATTGCTCCGCCTGCAGCTCGATCGGCTGCGTCGGTGCCAGCACCAGCCCGTGGTCATTGACGGCATAGCCGATGCTGTTGCGCTGCCGGCGCGTGCAGCGCAGCGCCAGCAACGCCGCCAGTGCCTCGTGGATGTGGCGTCCGGCAAAGGGATAGACGAACACGAACTGGCCTTCGCGGCGGCGCACGTCTTCCAGCAGCAGGTGCGCAGGCGATGGCCGGGCAGACAGGCGCGACTGCAGTGCCATCAGAGGGGCCAGCCAGCGCGACTCGGCGCTGTCGTCCGCGCCGGACAGCACCGCTTCCAGCTCGCGCCCGAGCGGCATGGACAGGGGCAGCTGACCGCCCTGCCAGCGCGGGACGGTGCCTTCACCGCCCTTGCGGGCCAGGCGCACATAGGCGGTCATGTCGCGCAGCTGTACCAGCTCCAGCATGCGCCCGGCGAACTGGAATCGATCGCCTCTGCGCAGGCGGCTGGCGAACTGTTCTTCCACCGAGCCGAGGCCACCGCCGCGCAGGAACTGCACACGCACGGCGCCATCGCTGCTGATGGTGCCGATCGACAAGCGATGGCGCAGGGCCTGGCGGCGGTCGTGCACGCGATGGTAGCCGTCCGCGTCGAGCACCACCTTGTGGAAGTCCGGGTACTGCGCCAGTGCCCGTCCCCCCTGCACGATGAAGTCCAGGACAGCCTGCCATTGCGCGTCGCCCAGCTGCGCGAATGCGTGCGTGCGCCTCACCTGCGCCAGCAGCGAGCGGCTGGTGAATCCCCCCGCCAACGCGCGGCTGACCGCGTGCTGGGCGAGCACGTCCAGCGACAGGGTTGGCGGTCGCCTGGCTTCAACCACGCCGTCGCGCAGCGCGCGGCGGACGGCGGCGTACTCGGCCAGTTCCAGCGCATGGCTGGGCACGCACAGGATTCTGCCGCTGGCGCCGGGGCGATGCCTGGCACGGCCGGCGCGCTGGCGCAGCCGCGCCACGCCCTTCGGGCTGCCGAGCTGCAGTACCTGGTCCACTTCGGGAAAATCGACGCCCAGATCCAGGCTGGAGGTGGCAACCACGCAGCGCATCGCACCGGCGCGCAGGCCGTCTTCCACCTGCTGACGCAGTGCGGGGTCCAGCGAACCGTGGTGCAGCGCCAGCGTGGCGGCATCCTCCGGCCACACCGCCGCCAGCGCCTGGTGCCACAGTTCGGCCTGCGCCCGCGTGTTGGTGAACAGCAGACTGCTGCGCGCGGTCATCAGCGCTTCCAGCACGCGCGGAAGCTGCGCCAGGCCAAGATGTCCGGCCCAGGGAAAGCGCTCGCCCGGTGCCGGCAGCAGGCTGCTGACGGTGACCGGACGCTGGCGCGCGCCTTCGACGATGGGTGCATCCGGCCTGTCCGGCAGCAGCACGTCGCGCGCCTGCGGCAGATTGCCCAGCGTGGCCGACAATCCCCACAGCTGCAACGCAGGCGTGGTGTCGCGCAGCAGTGCAAGATTCAGCTGCAGCAGCACGCCGCGCTTGTTGCCCAGCAGTTCATGCCATTCGTCGACCACCACGCAGCGCAGCTGATGCATGCGTGGCAGGGTATCGGGGTAGGTGAGCAGCAGTGCCAGTGATTCGGGCGTGGTCACCAGCACGTCGATGCGCCCTTCGCGCGCCAGGCGCCGCTCGCGCTGGCTGGCGTCGCCGCTGCGCAGGCCCACGCGCCACCCCAGGCCCAGGCCATCGACGGCCGATTGCAGTGCGCGTGCGGTGTCGCTGGCCAGGGCACGCAGCGGGGTCACCCACAGCACCTGCAATGGGCGCACCGCGCTGGGGCGGGCGGGTGCGGGCGCGGGCGCGATCATCGCCTGCAGCAGCGGTCCGCCGAACATCGCCAGCGTCTTGCCGCTGCCGGTGGGGGTATGCAGCAGGCCCGATTCGCCCGCCAGGTAGTGACGCCACATGGCGCGCTGGAAGGGCAGGGGTTTCCAGCCGCGGCTGGCAAACCAGCCGTTCAGCCGCTGCAGGGCCTCGCTCCGCGTCATCGTGCCAGGGCCTGCAGCGTCGCCAGCTGATCGGCCTCGCTGGCCGGCTTGTCGTGGCGCCAGCGCAGGATGCGCGGAAAACGCACGGCGATTCCTGATTTGTGCCGTGCACTGCGGTTGACCGCCTCGAAGCCGAGTTCGAACACCTGCTCGGCGCGGACGCTGCGTACCGGCCCGAAGCGCTCGCGGGTGTTGGCGCGGATCCAGCGATCGAGGGCGAGGATTTCCTGATCGTCCAGGCCCGAGTAGGCCTTGGCCACCGGAACCAGCGCATCGCCGTCCCATACGCCGAAGGTGTAATCGGTGTACAGCGTGCTGCGCCGGCCATGGCCGGCCTGTGCGTACAGCAGCACGGCATCGATGGTGAGTGGATCGACCTTCCACTTCCACCAGTCACCACGGCGCCGGCCGGACTGATACGCCGAGTTGCGGCGCTTCAGCATCAGGCCCTCCACGCCGCGCTCGCGCGCCGCGTCGCGCAGCGCGGCCGCCCGTGCCCAGTCCCCGGCGGGCACCTCCGGCGACAGCTGGATGCGCGCATCGCCGAGCGTGCCGAGCAGCTCCGCCAGCTGCACGCGCCTCTGCTGAAGCGGCAATGCGCGCAGGTCGTTGCCGTCGCGTTCGAGCAGGTCGTAGGCCAGCATCCGCACCGGTGTCGTACGCAGCGTGGTGGCGCCCGGCTTGCGGCGCTGGATGCGGGTCTGCAGGGCGGTGAAGGCTTTCGGAAGATCGGCCGGCTCATCCCAGGCCAGCAGTTCGCCATCCAGCACCGATCCCTCCGGCAGCAGTGCGGCGGCCTGCTCGATCTCGGGGAACCGGCCGTCCAGGCGCTCTTCGCCACGCGACCACAGCGCCACCTCGCCGCGACGACGCAGCAGCTGCAGGCGGATGCCGTCCCATTTCCATTCCAGCAGCCAGTCGTCGATGTTGCCCAGGCGATCACCGGGCTCACCTTCCAGCGGCGAAGCGAGGAAGAACGGATATGGCTGCTGGCGGTCCAGCGGCAGTTCTTCCGGCGACAGCAGCTGTGCGAGCAGGGTGGGCGAGGGCACCCAGGTGCCCAGCATGCGCTGCGCGATGCGCGCGATGTCCAGTCCGGACAGTTCGGCCAGTGCCTGCTGGACCAGCCGCTGCGACACGCCGACGCGCAGTGCACCGGTCAGCAGCTTGTTGAACACCAGGCGTTCGTTCGCGGGCAGCTGGCGCCAGCCCTCGACCACGGCTGCACGTCGCTCGGGCTCGGGCTGATTGGCCACGGCCAGCAGATGCTGTTCGATCCAGTCGGCCAGAGGGCGGTCCGGCGCCATTGCCGTTGGGTCGTCCAGCAGCAGGGTCAGCGTCTCCGCCAGATCGCCGACCTGCGCATAGCTGTCCTCGACCAGCCACGCAGGCAGTCCGGCTTCCTCGCCGATCCAGCGGCGCAGCTCGCCGCTGGCAGCGATCTTCCGGCGCGCACCCCCGACCTTGCCACCACTGAGCAGGAACAGGGCCCAGGCCGCATCGTGCGGTCGCGCGTGACGGAAGTAATCGACCAGCGCCGCGCGCTTGTCCAGCGTGGCGGTGCTGCGATCGAGGCGTTGGTACAGCGCGGCGAAGGCCTTCATTCCTCGCTCCCGAAATCGGTGCGGAAAGCCTCCGCGGCGACACCGCGTTCGCGCAGGAACGGAATCAGTGCATCGGTGTTGCCATGCGTCGCGATGACGCGGCGTGCCCCGGTCTGCTCGATGGTACGCAGCAACGCGGGCCAGTCGGCGTGGTCGGAGATCACGAAGCCACGATCGACGTTGCGGCGCCGGCGGTTTCCGCGCAGCTGCATCCAACCGGAGGCGAAACCCAACTGGTGGCGCCCGAAGCGGCGCAGCCAGGGCGTGCCGGCGGCCGAGGGCGGGGCGAGGATCAGCCGTCCGGCCGCATCGGCCTGGCGCCCCTGTTCGGCGACGGCGATCGTGTCCAGCATCGGGATGCCCGCAGCGCGATAGACGGCCACGCCATTGGCGATGGCACCGTGCAGCCATGCAGGCGGTTCGCCCCGTGCCAGCAGCTCGGCCAGCACGCGCTGGGCCTTGCCCAACGCGTAGCAGAGCAGGACGGCGGCTTCACCGCGCTGCGCGCATTCCTGGCGCCAGGACGCGATCTCGGCAGCCACGGCTGCGGTGTCCGGCCAGCGGTAGATGGGCAGGGCGAAGGTCGCCTCGGTGATGAAGGTATCGCAGGGCACCACTTCGAACGGCGTACAGGTGGGGTCGGGCTGGCGCTTGTAGTCACCGGAGGCGACCCACACCTGCCGGCCATCATCGATGCGCACCTGCGAGGAGCCGAGCACATGACCGGCCGGATGCAGCGACACCTGCACCCGGCCCAGCGCAAAGGGTGCGCCCTCGGCATGCGCGTGCAGCGGTACGTCGCCCAGCCGCCAGCGCAGGATCGGCGCGCTGCCCGTGCTGCAGTGGTATTCGCCCATGCCCGGGCGCGCGTGGTCACCATGACCATGGGTGATGACCGCGCGCGGCACCGGCCGCCAGGGATCGATGTGGAAATCGCCAGCAGCGCAGTACAGCCCTTCCGGGCGCAGCACCACAAGATCGTCGTTGCCTGCCATGGCTGCACTGTGGCGCGCGGCTCGTGCACGGGGTGAGAACCGGCCTGAACGCGGGCTTGGCGCAGCATGCGGCACAATCGGGTCGCATACCTCTTGCCGCCGGATGGATCGCATGAGTGGACCGGGTTTCAGCAGCACTGCCCCCTTCGAGACCCATGTGGTGCTCAATCAGCCGCCACCGTTCGCCGGGCGCCAGCTGTGGACCGATGACGCAGCGTTGATGGAGGCGGTGCATCGCGAAGGCGCCGCAGCCTTCGTCCCGCGCCTGGCGCAGTACGGTGCGCTGGCCGGTGACGAGCTGTACCGGCTCGGATTCGATGCCAACCGCGACCGCCCGCGCCTGCGCACCCACGACGCGCAGGGGCATCGCATCGATACGGTGGAGTTCCATCCGGCCTACCACCAGCTGATGACCGCCGCGAAGGCGCATGGCGTGGCCGGCCTGTCCTGGCATGAGCCGCAGCCGGGTGCGCATGTTGCACGCGCGGCGCTGAGCTATCTGCACCACCAGGCCGAGGCCGGTACCAGTTGCCCGTTGACGATGACCCATGCGGCGGTAGCGGTGCTGCGGTCGCAGCCGAACCTGGCCGAATGGGCGCGCAAGGCCGCCGCACCGGTGTACGACCCGCGCGACGTACCGGTGGCCGACAAGGCCGGCATCACCCTGGGCATGGGCATGACCGAGAAGCAGGGGGGCTCGGATGTGCGCGCCAACACCACGCGAGCAGAGCCCATCGACGGCGAGCGCTATCGGCTGGTCGGCCACAAGTGGTTCTTCTCGGCACCCATGTGCGATGGCTTCCTCGTGCTGGCGCAGGCACCGGGCGGACTGACCTGTCTGCTGATGCCGCGCCGGCTTGCCGATGGCGACCGCAATGCATTCCGCCTGGTGCGGCTGAAGGACAAACTGGGCGATTGGGCCAACGCGTCCAGCGAGGTCGAGTTCTGCGGCGCGCAGGCGTGGCGGGTGGGCGAAGAGGGGCGTGGCGTGGCCACCATCATCGGCATGGTGATGATGACCCGCCTGGACTGCATGCTGGGTGCCGCAGCGGAAATGCGCATGGCGCTGGCGCAGGCGCTGCACCATGCCCGCTACCGCCGCACCTTCGGCCGGTTGCTGGTGGAGCATCCGTTGATGGCCAACGTGCTGGCCGACCTCGCACTGGAATCAGAAGCGGCGACGGTGCTGTCGATGCGCATCGCGCGTGCGGTGGACCGTGCGTCCTTCGATGCCGGCGAGGCGGCGCTGGCCAGGCTGGGCACGGCGCTGGGCAAATACTGGGTGTGCAAGCGGGCGGCGACCTTCGTCAACGAGGCGCAGGAATGCCTGGGCGGCGCGGGCTATGTGGAGGAATCAATGCTGCCGCGCCTGTACCGGCAGGCGCCGCTGAACTCGATCTGGGAAGGCAGTGGCAACATCCAGTGCCTGGATGTGCTGCGGGCACTGGCCCGCGAACCGGAGACGCTGGCCGCACTGCAGGGCGAGCTGTCGGCGGTGGCTGATCGCGATGCGCGCTATGCCGCTGCGCTGCAGCGCTGGGTAACGACCCCGGCACCGGAAGAGTCGCAGGCGCGGATGTTCTGCGAGCGCACCGTATTGCTGCTGCAGGCGGCACTGCTGCTGCGTGCACGCAGTCCGGTGGCGGATGCGTTCATCCGCAGCCGGCTCGGCGGTGAACATGGATGGGTGTTCGGCACCCTGCCGGCCGGGTTGGACCTGTCGGAAATCCTGGCGCGCGCGCTGCCGTAGCGTGGAATTCTGCAGAGCGCCGCAGCGTGGCTGCGGCGCTCTGCAGTACCGGACGCGGCTCAGTGCTTGGCTTCTTCCTTGGCCGCGTTCGCCTTCGCGTCATTTGCGACATCACGCGCCTTGTCGGCGACCTTCTGTGCGGCGTCCGCGGTCGCATCGCTGGCGTGTGCAGCGGCGTCGGTGGCGGCGACCTTGGCCTGGTCAGCAGCATTGGCGGTAGCGTCGGCCGCCTTGTCCAGCGCCTGCTGGGTATCGGCCGCCGCCTGCTCGGATGCAGCTGCCGTCTTGTCGGCGGCCTCGCGAGTAGCTGCGGCGGCCTGGTCGACTGCGTCACGGGCGGCGGCGCCTGCGCTGTCGGCAGCCTGCCGCGCATCCTGGCGGGCCTGTTCGGCTTCCGGGCCCTTGCAGGCGGCCAGGCCGATCAGCAGCGAAGCGGCCAGCAGGGACAGGGTCAGCGAGCGGATCTTCATGGCGGTCTCCGGTAGTGCACTGCGGCAATGGATGGGGACGCCAGCCTATTCACGCCCTTGTGAAGGCGGGGTCGCGGAACGCGATGCAAAGAAAAAGCCGCTGGCGAACCAGCGGCTTTTCCAGAACAGCGTGAAGAAAGAAGTTATTACTTCTTGGCTTCTTCAGCAGCGTCCTTGGCCTGCTCGGCGGTGCCTTCGGCAGCCTTGGCAGCGTCCTTGGCCTGTTCAGCAGCAGCGTCGGTAGCGGCGCCAGCAGCCTGGGCAGCGGCGTCAGCCGAAGCGTCAGCAGCGGTGGCGGCGGTGTCGGCGGCCTGCTGGGCAGCGTCGGCGGTCTGGGCGCCAGCAGCGGCGGCCTGATCGGCAGCAGCCTGGGCTTCGGTGGCGGCTTCGTTGGCCGAAGCAGCGGCGTCCTGGGCAGCTTCCTGCTTCGAGCAGGCGGCCAGGGCCAGAGCCAGGGACATCGCGACCAGCAGCTTGTTGATGCTCATTGTGTGAATCCTCGTCGTTAGATTAGGCAACGCGCAACTGCGCGCCGACAACATGATGACAAGCCACGTTTGGCTGTCAAGCGATCCCGCATTCATTTTTGCGAAATCGCAGTTAAACCTTTTTAAATCAATTCGATGGCAATTGCGGTCGCCTCGCCACCACCGATGCACAGGGTGGCAATGCCGCGCTTGCCACCGCGCGTGCGCAGGGCGTTGACCAGGGTCACCACCAGGCGTGCCCCGGATGCGCCGATCGGATGGCCCAATGCGCAGGCCCCACCATTCACGTTGAGCTTGTCGTGGGGAATGCCCAGTTCGCGCATCGGGGCCATCGCCACCACGGCGAAGGCTTCGTTGATTTCGAACAGATCCACCTGGTCCAGCGACCAGCCGGTCTTCTCCAGCAATGCGTGGATGGCGCCGATCGGTGCGGTGGTGAACCACTCCGGCTCCTGCGAATGCGTGGCGTGGCCGACGATGCGTGCCAGCGGGGTGATGCCGCGGGCCTTGGCGTCTTCCTCGGTCAGCAGCACCACGGCGGCGGCGCCGTCGGAAATGCTGGACGAGCTGGCAGCGGTCACGCTGCCGTCCTTCTTGAATGCCGGGCGCAGGGTCGGAATCTTGGCGATGTCCGAGCGGCCGGGCTGTTCATCGGTGTCGACCTCGACCTCACCCTTGCGGGTGGCCACCTTCACCGCGACGATCTCGTCGGCGAACGCACCGTTGGTCTGCGCCGCCTGCGCGCGCTTGACCGATTCGATGGCGTAGGCGTCCTGCTCCTCGCGGCTGAACTGGTACTTGTCCACGGCGCACTCGGCGAATTCACCCATGGCCTTGCCGTCGTAGGCGTTGACCAGGCCATCGTGGGCCATGTGGTCCACCGCCTGGAAGTTGCCGAAGCGGTTGCCGGTGCGCGAGTTGGGCAGCAGGTGCGGCGCGTTGGACATCGACTCCATGCCGCCGGCAACCACGACCTTGGCCGAACCGGCTTTGATCAGGTCATGCCCGAGCATGATGGTCTTCATGCCCGAGCCGCACACCTTGTTGAGGGTGCTGGCACCGACGGACAGCGGGATGCCGGCGGCGATCGCGGCCTGGCGGGCGGGCGCCTGGCCAAGGTTGGCCGGCAGCACGCAGCCCATCAGGACTTCGGAAACGTCGCTGGCCGGGACACCGGACTGCTCCAGCGCTGCGGCGATGGCGGCCGCGCCGAGGGTCGGGGTCGGCACACCGTTGAACTGGCCGAGGAAGGAGCCGATGGCGGTGCGTTTGGCGGCGGCGATGACGATGTTGGACATGGCAATCTCGTTGATGCGTAAGCAATGTTCGGAAAGGAGACCGGGGGCGTTGGATGCGCTCCGGTTTCCCGGCAGACTGCGTGGGGGTCGGCCCAAGTATAGAGGGTCGGGGATGGCTGCCGCTGGATGGCGCCGCATGCCCGCCGGGATGAAGGCGGGCCAACGTTCATGGGATGGAATCGATGGAACGCACGACGATGGCACGGTCGGTCCTGGCAGCGGCGCTGGCGATGGCGCTGACGGCGTGTGGGGGCGGAGGTGGCGGTGGCAACGTGCGCGTTGACCCGCCGCCCACCACGCCGCCGCCTGCACCGCCGCCGCCGACCACGCCGCCCCCGCCCAAACCGCTGGAGCCGGCCTTCGATGCGCACCTGTCGGTCACCCATGCGGGCGCCGCGCAGGCCACCGGTGCCACCGGCAGGGGCGTGCGCATCGGCATCGTCGATTCGGGCGTGCAGCGCGCGGCCGCCGCGCTGAACGGGCGGGTAGTGGCCAACCTCACCTACATCGACCCTGCCCGCAACAATCTGGGCGTGGACGATGTGGTCGGCCATGGCACTGCCGTCGCCAGCCTGGCCGCGGGCGCAGCGGTCGGGCGCTGGCCCGGCGGCATCGCGCCCGGTGCGCAGATCGTGTCGGCGCGGATCATCTCCGACAAGCCGCCGGCAGACGACGGCAGCGGCCAGGGCAATTCGTTCAGCGGCACCCTCGGTGTGGCCCAGGTGCACCGCGACCTGATCAGCTACAACGTCAAGGTGATGAACAATTCCTGGGGCGGGCTGTACTGGACCGACCTGCCCACCACCGCCCAGGTCGCCGGCGAGTACCGGCCTTTCGTCATCAATCACGGCGGGCTGGTGGTGTTCGCCGCGGGCAACGATGCGCGCAGCGAGCCCAGCAGCCTGGCGGCGTTGCCGGGCCAGGCGGGCGTGGCAGGCTCGCGACCGGCTGCGGATCTGGAGCGCGGCTGGCTGGTGGCCACGGCCGTCGATCCCTACGCGCCGGACACGCTGGCCGGTTACGCCAATGCCTGCGGCCAGGCGGCGCGCTACTGTCTGGCGGCGCCGGGCAGCGCGGTCTATCCGGATGACGCGGGCACCAGCTACTTCTGGAACTACGGCACGTCCTTCGCCGCACCTCTGGTGTCGGGCGCGGCCGCGCTGGTGTGGGAGCGGTATCCGTACTTCGACAACAACCTGGTACGGCAGACCCTGCTCGGCACGGCCAAGGACATCGGCGCCGCCGGCGTGGACCCGGTGTTCGGCTACGGCCTGCTCGACATCGGCAGGGCCATCAACGGGCCGGGACGTTTCGACTGGGGCGACGTGATTGCCAATGTCGACGCCGCATCCACCGGTTCGGTCTGGAGCAACGACATCGTCGGCAGTGGCGGCCTGGTCAAGCAGGGCGCCGGCGTGCTGGCGTTGACCGGCAACAGCAGCTACAGCGGTGCCACCCGCATCGAAGGCGGTGTGCTGTCGCTGCGCGATGGCGGCGTGATCCGTTCCGGCGTGAGCATCCTGCCGCAGGCCGATCCATCATCCAGCGGCCTGCAGTTCAATGGCGGCACGCCCCGCGTGGTCGGCAACGTGACCAACGGCAGCAGCGTGTTCCTGACCACCGCCAATACCACGGCGACCATCGAAGGCAACTACGTGCAGCAGGCCGGCGCACAGCTGATGATCGCGCTGGGGGCCAACGCGCTGCAGGTCACCGGCAGCGCCCGTCTGGACGGTGGCGTGCACGTCCACGGATTCGTCGATGGCTACGTGCCGCAGGACGGTACCCGGCAGGATCTGATCCATGCTGCAGCCGGCCTGACCGGCACCTTCAGCACCGCGGCCACATCCAGTGGCCTGCAGGGGCTGGCCCTGCTGCAGACCAGCTATGGCTATGACAGCAACAACGCATGGTTGAACCTGACCCGGATCAGTGTCACCGCCGCTGCGCGTGGGCTCGATGCCGGTGTGCAGACAACTGCGGCGCGGCTGGAAGGCGCGTTCGTCGAACTGGACGGCAACCACGCGTTGCAGGATTCGCCATTCGGTGGCGCAGCGGCCGGCCTGCAGCGCAGCACGGGCCTGGCGGCCACGCTGGAGAGCCTGTCCGGCAAGGCCCACGCGCGTGCCGAGGCGGCGACCTTCGACAGCATCGACATGTCGCGACGCGCGGTGGCCGCCCGTTTCGATCGCGTGCAGGCTCTGCCTGCGCTGCGCGGTGCCTGGCAGAGCACGTTGGGTGAGGCAGGGCAGGGCAGTTTCGCCGGCAGCGCGACCGACAGCCGGGGCTGGATGGCCGGTCAGGACGTGCCGCTGGGCAGCCATGGCCTGTTGGGCATGGCGTTCGGTGAAACACGCAGCAACGGTGGCAGTGCCTTCAACGGTGATCGCGGGCAGGACCGCCAGGCGCAGGCGCAGCTGTATGCCGGCTGGAGCGTTGGGCGCGGTTATGCACTGGCACAGTTCGGCACAGGGCGGTTCACCCGCGAACTGGACCGGCAGCTGCTGCTGGGTGCAGGTGCCTACGGCGTTTCCGCGCGCTACGGCGGTCGGTTCAGCAGCGCCAGTGTCGAAAGCGGCTATCGCTTCGGCACCGTCGGCGCGTCGTTGACACCGTATGTCGGTGCCAGTGCCACGCGGGTGGATACCGCGGCGTTCAACGAGCGCGGCGGCTTCGGTTTCGGCCTGCGTGGTGAAGCCAATCGTGCGCAGCGCAGCCAACTGCTGGCGGGGCTGCGCGGCGAGCGCGGTTGGGGACGCTGGACGCTGCGCGGGCACGCCGAATGGCAGCAGCGCCTTCAGGGCGGCGCCGGGGAGTGGCAGGCCAGCTTCGTCGGTGTCGACGCGTGGGCACCGTTGCCAGGTGCGGACTCACCGCGTGGCAGCGCCCTGCTCGGGCTTGCGCTGGAGTCGTGGTGGGGGCGGAGTGGCCGTCTGAGCCTGGGCATCGATCAGCGTGTCGGCGGTGATGACGCACGGCAAGCGGCACTGCGTTACAGCGCCGGGTTCTGATCCATCATGGGGTTGCCGGCGCCCGGAGGGGCGCCGTGCCGAGGCCCGGCAGGGGCGGTCAACCGCCGCGCAGATTGCCCAGGCGCGGGGTGCTGCGGCCCAGCGGCATCTTCAGCTTGCCGATCGACAGGATGCGGCTCTCGGCGATTCGGTCGGCCGCACGTTGCGGCGCGATGTTCTCGCGCTGCGACAGTTCAAAGATGCGTGTCAGGTTGTGGTAGATGCTGCGGATCAGGCGCATCGCGCGCTCGCGGTTGTAGCCATCGATCTCCAGCGACACGTTCATCACGCCACCGGCATTGACCGCGTAATCGGGTGCGTACAGGATGCCGCGCGCGTGCAGTTCATCGCCGATTTCCAGGCTGGACAGCTGGTTGTTGGCGGTGCCACAGATGATCTTGGCCTTGATCCGCGGCAGGGTGTCGGCATTGATCGAGCCTTCCAGCGCGCACGGCGCGAAGACGTCGGCATTCACTTCGTGGATCTCGTCCGGCTTCACTGCTTCGGCGCCGAAATCGCTGACTGCGCGATCGACCAGGGCCGCGTCCAGGTCGGTGACATACAGCTTCGCGCCGCGGTCGCGCAGCAGCTTGACCAGTTCCATGCCGATGTGGCCCAGGCCCTGCACTGCGATGCTGGTCTTGCCCACTTCCTCGTGGCCGAACTTGAAACGCATCGACGCCATCAACGCCTGCAGCGCGCCGTAGGCGGTGAACGGTGCGGGATCTCCGGAGCCGCCATGCACCTGGTGGACGCCGGTCACGAACTGGCTTTCCAGGTAGATGTTCTCCATGTCGTTGACGTCGGTACCGACGTCTTCGGCGGTGATGTAGCGGCCACCCAGCGAATCGACATAGCGACCGAAGGCGCGGAACAGGACTTCGGTCTTGTCCGCTTTCGGATCGCCGATGATCACCGCCTTGCCGCCACCGACATTGAGGCCGGCCAGCGCATTCTTGTAGGTCATCGTCCGGCTCAGCCGCAGCACGTCGGCCAGCGCTTCGTCGGTGCTGGCATAGGGACGCATGCGCACGCCGCCCAGGGCCGGGCCTAGGGTGGTGTTGTGGATGGCGATGATCGCCTTCAGGCCGGCGTCATGGCTGTGGCAGAACACCACCTGTTCGTGGCCGGTGGTGGCGAGGGTTTCGAATAGCATGGCGTCTCCGATGGTGCGAACGGCGGCGAACTGCAGCGAACGACCAGTGAACGGTAGGGTCCCAAAACAAAAAAAGCGACGTCGTCGGTGCAGGGGGACGGGTCGCGCGGCGCCATTCTAGTCCATTCCCCGAGTGTCTGCCGTCGACGTCGACGGGCACTGCGGGTTAAAGAAGATGAAAGCGCGGCCGATGCTGCGTCGATGGCCAGTGGCCGGATCGTGTGAAGAGACAGAGACGGGCCATGGCGAGCGCAGTACGACATCGACAGGATCACGGCCGGTGACGCTGGCCTGGGCACGCAGGGTACGCGGCTGGCTTGCGTCGCTGACCGGCGCGGCGCCGTCGCGTCTGTCGGCGGGGCCGCGTCAGGCGGTGGCCGCTGCGGCTGCCCGCCTGCAGGGAGACCCAGTGCCCCCGGGAGAGATCGCCGCGCAGTTGCAGCGTGGCCTGCACGCGCTGGCGCTGTACCCGCGACTGGCGGGCGAGCCCGGCCCTGTCGATGCCGCCAGCGCCGGACTGGCACAGGCGG
>NZ_JAODZG010000037.1:0-33376 GCF_029835135.1 Stenotrophomonas sp. GD04145
CGGCTCGCCAGCCGCTGACGACGCGCACACCCACAGCTCGAACAGGCCCGGCTCGGCACGCAGCACGCCATCGCGGCCGGTGAACGCCAACTGCTCGCGATGCAGGGTGAACACCACATCGGTGGATTCGCCCGGCTGCAGTGCGATCTTGCGGAAGTCCTTCAGCTCGCGCACCGGCCGCACGCGGCTGGCCACGCGGTCATGGATGTACAGCTGCACCACTTCCTCGCCGGCCACGGTACCGGTGTTGGTCAGCGTGGTGGTGATGGTCAGGGTGTCGTCCCAGCCCAGCTGTGCCGTGCTGAGCTGCGGCACGCCATAGGCGAAGGTGGTGTAGCCGATGCCATGACCGAACGGATACAGCGGCTCGTTGGGAATCTCGCGCCAGCGTGCCTTGAACTCCGACATCGTCGGCAGTTCGGGGCGGCCGGTACGCGGATGGTTGTAGAAATACGGTTGCTGGCCGGACACCTGCGGGAAGCTGACCGGCAGGCGGCCGGACGGGCTGTAGTCGCCGAACAGCACATCGGCCACCGCATGACCGGTCTGCGTGCCCAGGTACCAGGTGACCGCCACGGCCTGTGCATTGCGCACCGCACCTTGCAGGGCCAGCGCGCGGCCATTGCGCAGCAGCACCACCAGCGGCTTGCCGGTCATTGCCACCGCCTCGGCCAGTGCCTGCTGTGCCGGCGGCAGGGTGATCTCCACGCGCGACTGCGCTTCGCCGCTGTAGCGCTGCGGCTCGCCCAGCGCCAACACCACCACGTCGGCACGCAGCGCAGCCGCCACGGCGGCTTCGGTGCCCCCGGGGATCGCGGTTTCCAGATCGCAACCGGGCACGATCTCCAGCAGCGACGCGTCACCGATGGCGGCACGCACACCGGTTTCCAGGTCCACATAACGCTGCTTGTCGCCGAACAGGGTCCAGCAGCCTTCGATGTTTTCGCGGTCCTGCACGAACGGGCCGATCAGCGCGATCTTCTGCCCGGTCTTCTGCAGCGGCAGCACGTTGTCACGGTTGTTCAGCAGCACGATCGAACGGCGCGCGGCATCGCGCGAGAGCTCATCATGTGCGGCGATGTGCGAGTCGTCCGCTTCGCGGGCCGGGTCCAGCGACCGGTACGGGTCGTCGAACAGGCCGATGGTTTCCTTCAGCCACAGGATGCGGCGCACGCCCTCATCCAGCACCGCCATCGGCACCTCGCCGCTTTCCACCAGGCCTGGCAGGTGCTCGGCATAGAAGCCGCTCTGCATGCTCAGGTCCAGGCCTGCGGTGAAGGCCTTGGCGGTGGCGTCGCGGTCATCGGCGGCGTAGCCGTGCGCCACCAGTTCCATGTCGGCGGTGTAATCGGAGATCACCACACCCGGGAACTTCCACTCGCCACGCAGGATGTCGGTGAGCAGTTCTGCATTGGCGCTGGCCGGCACGCCGTTGATGTCGTTGAACGAGGACATCACCGTGATCGCACCGGCATCGAAGGCCGCCTTGAACGGCGGCAGGTGCACGTCGCGCAGGGTCTGCGGCGAGATGTCCACCATGTTGTATTCCATGCCGGCCATCACCGCGCCATAGGCGGCGAAATGCTTGGGCGTGGCCAGCAGCGAATCGGCGGCACGCAGGTCGCTGCCCTGGAAGCCGCGCACACGGGCGACGGCGAAGGCACAGCCCAGCACCACGTCCTCGCCTGCGCCTTCGGCGCCACGGCCCCAGCGCTGGTCGCGGGCGATGTCCACGGCAGGCGCATAGGTCCAGTGCAGGCCGGCGGCGGTGGCCTCGACCGCAGTGGCGCGGGCGGTGCGCTCGGCCAGGTCCGGCTCGAAGCTGGCGGCCTCGCCCAGCGGGATCGGGAACACGGTGCGCATGCCGTGGATGACGTCGGCAGCGAGGATGACCGGGATGCCCAGCCGGCTCTCCTCGGTCGCGACCTGCTGGATGCGGCGGCCCAGTTCGGCGCCCACCCCGTTGAACAGCGAGCCGACCTTGCCCTCGCGCACCTGCTGCAGCACCTGGTCGGCATTGCGCACGTTGGCTTCCGGGTTCACGTCCGGGGCGAACGGGCGGACCATGTCCGCGAAAACACCCAGCTGGCCGACCTTTTCCTCGACGGTCATCTGGGCAATGAGGGATTCGATGCGTTCGGAGGCCACCGGCAGTCCTTGATGAAAACGTTTACAAGCCCGGCATTCTAGCGATCCCGGGCCATTTGGCGAGAGGTTTCGGCATTCAGTTTCATCCACCAGCGGGGTCCGTACGGTCCCGCGGGCGGCACGGCAGCTTACTCCGAGCGGGCCGACTGGCGCTGCCCGGCCATCAACATGGCGTCGCTGGACGCCTGGAACACCCTCAGGCCGAAGGCCGGCAGGATCGCCAGCAGATGGTCGAAAATGTCCGACTGCACGGCCTCGTACTCCGCCCAGGCGGTAGTGCGGGTGAAGCAGTACAGCTCCAGCGGCAGGCCCTCGGTGGTCGGTTGCAGCTGTCGCACCAGCAGGGTCATGTCGGTGTGGATACCCGGGTGGCTGCGCAGGTAGCGCTCCACATAGGCCCGGAACGTGCCCAGATTGGTCACCCGGCGGCTGTTCACGTCCGCCACGCCCTGTTCGCGCAGGCGCCCGTTCCACTGCCCCAGCTCCTGCTCCTTGTCGCGCAGGTAGTCGCGCAGCAGGGCGAACTCACCAAGGAAGGCCAGGTCGCCCTCGTCCAGGAAGCCGACGCTGTGCTGGTCCAGGTACAGCGCGCGCTTGATGCGACGGCCACCGGCCTCCTGCATGCCGCGCCAGTTCTTGAACGACTCGGTCACCAGCTTCTTGGTCGGGATGGTGGTGATGGTCTTGTCGAAGTTCTGCACGGTGATGGTGTGCAGGGCGATGTCGATGACATCACCATCGGCGTTCTGGCTCGGCATCTCGATCCAGTCGCCGATGCGCACGCGGCCATCGCCACTGATCTGCACGCTGGCCACCAGCGAGAGGATGGTGTCCTGGAAGATCAGCATCAGCACGGCCGTGGCCGCACCCAGGCCGGTCACCAGCGGGCCCAGCGCCACGCCCAGCAGGGTGGAGATGATCGCCAGGCCGGCCGCCACGAAGATCACGATCTTGACCACCTGCAGGTAGCCCTTGATCGGCTTGTTGCGCGCATCCGGCTTGCGCTCGTACAGGCTGTTGGCCGCATCCAGCGCATGCGAGAAGGCCAGCGAGACGGTCAGCACCGCCCACACGATGCACAGCTTGACGATGACGCTGACCAGCCCGGGCGGCAGATCGGGAATGAGGGTGATGCCAGAGGCGATCACCTGGCTGGGCACCACGTTGGACAACCGCGAGATGACCCGCATCAGATGGCTGCCACGCCCGGATTCGGCACCGGGCAGGCGCTGCAGCAGACGGCGCAGGCCGCGCACCAGGATGCGCTTGGTCACCCAGTTGGCCAGGCCCGCCGCGAGCAGCAGGGCCGAAATCATCAACGCCAGGTAGGCGCCGGGATAGGGTTCCAGTGTGTTCTGCAGCCGCTCCATCCACTGTACCGCCACCACCGCATCCACCATCAGTCGTCTCCTGTTTCAGTCATTTCGCATGAAGAAGTTGCCGGCCGCCGGCCGACGCTGCTGTTTCAGCCGCGTTCGCGCTCGATGATCACGCCGACCGCGCGCGCGCCGCGCACCGCTCCCGGCTTGCTCAGCTTCAGCCGCAGCCAGCGCACATCGAACTCGTCGAGCACGATCTGCGCGCAACGCTCGGCCAGGGTCTCGACCAGGCCGAACTCCGATTCGCGCACGAACTGCTCCAGCCGCTTGCTGACCGCCTTGTAGTTGAGGGTATGGGCGATATCGTCGGTCGCTGCCGGGCGCCGGTTGTCGAAACCCATCTCCAGGTCGAACACCAGGTCCTGCCGGATCCGCCGTTCCCAATCGTAGATGCCGATCAGGGCGTCGATCGTCAGCCCCTCGATGAAAACCTTGTCCATTGCGGTTACCAGCCGGAAAACAGACGGTCATGGTAACGGCACGGAACCACCACTGCCTGAAACGACCGGATCCCGGCACGTCCGCCGCTACGGTCGCAGCCTGTGTGGATGGGTGCGCCGCGGGTCACACCGCGGGCAGCGTCGCCATGTCCCAGCGCGGGGTCACGTCAACGTTCGGCGGGTTGTGCTGCCCGGCCTGCAGGCGCAGGGCGCCGGCGAAAGCGATCATCGCGCCGTTGTCGGTGCACAGCGCCGGCCGCGGGAAGCAGGCACGCCCCCCGAGGCGTTCGGCCATCTGCTGCAGGCGGGCACGCAGCCGCGTATTGGCACCGACACCGCCGGCCACCACGATCACATTGGTGCCGGCTGCTTCCAGCGCGCGTTCGCACTTGATCGACAGGGTCTCCACCACCGCATCCTCGAAACCGCGCGCGATGTCGGCGCGGGTCTGGTCGCTCTGGTCGCTGTCACGCCAGGCCATCAGCACCTGGGTCTTCAGGCCGGAGAAGCTGAAATCCAGACCCGGGCGATCGGTCATCGGCCGCGCGAAACGGTAGGCCCCCGGGGTGCCCTGTTCGGCCAGCTTGGCCAGCTGCGGGCCGCCGGGATAGGGCAGCCCCATCAGTTTGGCAGTCTTGTCGAAGGCTTCGCCGGCCGCATCGTCCAGGGTCTCGCCCAGCAGGCGGTAGCGGCCGATGGCATCGACCGCCACCAGCTGGGTGTGGCCACCGGACACCAGCAGGGCCACGAACGGGGCCTGCGGCGGATCGTCCTCCATCAAGGGCGCCAGCAGGTGCCCTTCCATGTGGTGCACGCCCACGGCCGGCACCTCCAGTGCCCAGGCCAGGGCACGGGCCACCCCGGCACCGACCAGCAGCGCACCGACCAGCCCGGGGCCAGCGGTATAAGCCACGCCATCGATGTCGTCCACGCCCAGGCCCGCCTCGGCCAGGGTCTGCCGGACCAGCGGCAGCAGCTTGCGCACGTGGTCACGGCTGGCCAGCTCGGGCACCACACCGCCGTACTCGGCGTGCAGGGCGATCTGGCTGTAGACCGCATGGGCGCGCAGGGCCGCGCTGCCGGTCAGGTCGGTGTCGTACACCGCCACGCCGGTCTCATCACAGGAAGATTCGATGCCAAGGACTCGCATGCCTGCTATTATGACGCCCCTGCCGCCCCCTCGGGGTGACGTGCAGATCCCACTGCATCCGTATTGCTGGCCCGCATTCAGGCTTGCGTGCTTGCAGTTTGTTGATTCGCCGCTATAATGTGCGGCTCGCCGGGCGTGACCCGGTTCTACTGTGTCCCGGAGATTCCATGCCCAGCGTCAAAGTCCGCGAGAACGAGCCCTTCGAGTTTGCTCTTCGCCGCTTCAAGCGCACTTGCGAAAAGGCCGGTGTGCTGGCCGAAACCCGCAAGCGCGAGTTCTACGAAAAGCCGACCCAGGAGCGCAAGCGCAAGGCCGCCGCTGCTGTGAAGCGTCAGCTGCGCCGCTCGTCGCGCGACGTCACCAAGCGTCAGCGCCTGTACTGATCGGACGCATCTTCATTGCGGCGGGTTCGTCCTTCCGCGGTGAAGCCGAAGCCGGCACGCGCGAGCGTCGCCGGCTTTTTGCGTTTCCGGGCCCGGGCAACCGCCCTGCCCCACTACCACCACGAGGTCTCCCATGAGCATGAAGCAGCAGCTCACCGATGACATGAAGGCCGCCATGAAGGCGGGCGAGAAGGACAAGCTGGGCGTGATCCGCCTGATCAACGCCGCGATCAAGCAGAAGGAAGTGGACGAGCGTATCGAGCTCGACGACACCGCCGTGATCGCCGTGCTGGACAAGATGGTCAAGCAGCGCAAGGACTCGGTCAGCCAGTACGAAGCGGCCAACCGTGAAGACCTGGCCGCGATCGAGCGTGCCGAGATCGTGGTCATCGAGGCCTACCTGCCCGCCAAGATGGGTGAGGCCGAGATCGCCGCCGCCATCCAGGCCGCCATTGCCGAAACCGGTGCCACCGGCCCGGCCGACATGGGCAAGCTGATGGGGGCGCTGAAGCCGAGGCTCGCCGGTCAGGCCGACATGGGCGTGGTGTCCAAGCTGGTCAAGCAGGCCCTGGCTGGCTGATCCGCCACCGCCCCTGCCGGACACGACAAGGCCCGCTTCACGCGGGCCTTGTCATTGCTGCAGCGGCCAGGCCAGCGCTTACACCTGGCGGCAGTTGCGCAGGGTCATGGAACTGCCTTCCACCGCGCTGACCTCGCCTTCCAGCTTGGCCCAGTCGCGCTCGCGCAGCATGGCGAAGTTGGCCGCCTGGTCCGGAGCGAATTCGCAACGGATGGTGTAGTTGTTGTTGTTGAAGGTGTCATTCTGGCGGATCCGCAACAGGCCACGGGTCGGCGTCACCAGGTAGTTGATCGATCCGACCTCACCCGGACGGCTGGAGTAGCTGTTCGAGTTGACCGTGTAGATCTGGCCGTCGATCCGGTAGCGGCGACCGATGTACTTGGCATACACCGGCAGGAAGGTGGCCGAACGGTCGCCCAGGTCTTCCTTGTTGGTGGTGGTGCCCAGCAGCAGGTCCTTGAAGCTGCCCGCAGCGTTGTAGGCCGCCATCGTATCGCGCACCTCCTTGCCCATCTTCTTGGACAGGTCCGGCGCGGTCACGTCCTCCGCCACGGAAGTCGGATACTGCGCGCGCGCAGCGGCGGCCAGCGCGTCCCCCTGGCTGCCCCCCTTGAGCTTGTCGAGCATGTCGCACATCGACTTGCGGGCATCCTCCTGGGCGATGGTCTGGCCGCGGGCCAGCTTGGTGGCCAGGGTGACCCGGCCGCTGCGGTCGGCGGTGCCGATCAGCACCAGCGGCGTGCGCAGGCCCTTGGTCTGGATCAGGTACTGGTTGCCGGTATCGCCTTCCACCAGCTGGCCGCCCACCTCGAACTGGTCATCGGCACCGATCTTGCGAAGCTGGTCCAGTGCACTCTGCACCTTCAGACCGGGCACCGTCAGGTCGGCCATGTACATTGCGCCATTGCGCGGATCCCCTACCGTCTTGAAGGCCTTTTCGCAGGCCGTGGACGCCGCAGCGGCCGAACCGCTCGTCGCCAGCAGCAACACCATCGTGGTGCAGACCATCCCTTTCATAACGCGTCCTTTTGCAGAGAAGTTGGATTGTCGTGGCCCCGCACACCGGCGGTGGGCCCGGATACCGCGGCGGCAGCCCCAGCGCGCCCTCGGTCCGGGCAGAAGGATAACGCGGACTTCGCTGCATTCTGCGACCGCGCTTCCACTTCACCTGCCGCAACGCCGGCATCTGCTAGAAAAGGAAGCCTGTACCGCTCCAGCCGACGCCGTAGATGTCGCATCCCCGCACCTTCCTGCCCATCGTCCGATCGCGCCTGGAGAAGCTGCAGGACAGCTTCCCGATGGCCGTGGCCAAGCGCTTCGTCGAAATCGACGTCCTGACCCAGGCCGCATCGGTTTCGTTCTATTCCCTGCTGTCGATGGCGCCGTTGCTGGTGCTGCTGCTGTGGTTGACCGCCTCGCTGTACCCGCCCGCGCAGCAGGCGCTGATCAGCCAGATCGGCTCGGTGGCCGGCAGCAGCGTGGCCAGCGTGGCCGATACCGTGCTGCACAACGCCAACAGCCAGCCGAGCATGGGCTCGCTGGCCGGGTTGTGGAGCACCCTGCTGCTGTTCGTCGGCGCCACCGCCGTGTTCGCACAGCTGCAGAACGCACTCAACCGCATCTTCCATACCAGCGGCCAGCGCCTGGAAGGCGTCCGGGCCTGGCTGCGCAAGCGCGTGTTCTCCTTCGGCGTGGTGCTGGCGCTGGGCTTCCTGCTGATCCTGTCGATGACCGCCACCACCGCCCTGCAGGTGGTATTCGCGCAGCTGCCATCGGTGTTGCCGGCCATCGGTTACGTGACCACGCTGCTGCTGTACACGCTGGCCTTCGCCTTCCTCTACCACTATCTGCCCGACCGTCGCGTAGCCTGGCGCCAGGCCTTCATCGGCGGGGCCATCACCTCGCTCCTGTTCGCCCTGGGGCGCTACGGCATCGGCGTCTACATCGCCACCGTGGCACCCGGCAGCGCCTACGGTTCGATGGGCGCCCTGGTGATCGCGCTGGTCTGGATCTACTACGCTACCGCGGTGTTCTTCGTCGGCGCCCTGATGACCGCGGTGATCGACGAGCGCCTGAGTGCCCGGGCACAGCGGGCTGCCGCCAGCGCCGGCGGCAGCAGCGAACAACAGGCCGGCCCGACCATCGCCAGCGAGTAAACTAGGGGGACCTGCCGCCCCTGCTGCGCGCCCCAGCGGCCGCGCCCTGCCCTGCTGCCCATGGCCCGTATCCCCGACGCTTTCATCGACGACCTGCTGGCCCGCACCGACATCGTCGAGGTGGTGGGCAGCCGCGTGCCGTTGAAGCGACAGGGCAAGGAGTACGCGGCACGCTGCCCGTTCCATGACGAGCGCTCGGCCTCGTTCACCGTCTCGCCGACCAAGCAGTTCTATCACTGCTTCGGCTGCGGTGCGCACGGCACCGCAATCAGCTTCCTGATGAACTACGACCGCCTTGAGTTCCTCGACGCGGTGGATGAGCTGGCCAAGCGCGCCGGCATGGACGTGCCACGCAGCGAGAACCCGCGCAGCGCCCAGCAGCAGGACGACAGCCGCGAACTCTATTCGGCACTGGATGCAGCGGCGCGCTTCTTCCAGAAGAACCTGGAGGGCAGCGACAAGGCCCGCGCCTACCTTGACGGCCGTGGCGTGGACGAACAGAACCGCGCCCGCTTCCAGATCGGCTATGCGCCCGACGGCTACAGCGGCCTGCGCGATGCGCTGGGCAAGGACGAGCGGCGGATGAAGCTGCTCGACCGTGCCGGCCTGTTCTCCAAGAACGACCGGGGGCACGTCTACGACAAGTTCCGCGACCGGGTGATGTTCCCGATCTTCGACCGCCGTGGACGGGTGATCGCCTTCGGTGGACGGGTGTTCGAGAAGGACGACGGTCCCAAGTACCTCAATTCGCCCGAAACCGCGCTGTTCCACAAGGGCCGCGAACTGTACGGCCTGTGGCAGGTGCGCCAGGCGAACCAGAAGATCGAGCGGCTGATCGTGGTCGAGGGTTACATGGACGTGGTCTCGCTGTTCCAGTTCGGCGTCACCCAGGCGGTGGCGACGCTGGGCACCGCGACCACGCCCGACCATGCCGAGCTGCTGTTCCGAAACGCACCGGACGTGTTCTTCTGCTTCGATGGCGATGCCGCCGGCCGCCGCGCCGGCTGGAAGGCACTGGAGTCGGTGCTGCCGCGCATGAAGGACGGCCGCCAGGCCTTCTTCCTGTTCCTGCCCGACGGCGAGGACCCGGACACCATCGTGCGCAAGGAAGGCGCTGAGGCCTTCAACGAACGCCTGAAGCAGGCCACGCCGCTATCGCAGTTCTTCTTCGACGAGCTGACCCGCGAGATCAACATGGGCACGCTGGACGGCCGGGCACGCCTGGCCGAGCGGGCCAGACCGATGCTGGCGCAGATTCCCGATGGCGCGTTCGGTGACCTGATGAAGCAGCAGCTGGCGCAGCTGACCGGGCTCGGTGCGGCCACGCAGAATACCCGCACGGCGATGCCGCAGCGCCCTCCGGCACGGTCGATCCAGCCGGTGGCCAAGCGCAGCCTGGTGCGGGGTGCGATCGCCGTGCTGCTGCAGCAGCCGTCGCTGGCGCTGACCCTGGGCGGCAAGCATCACTTCCAGGGCCTGCGCCTGCCGGGTGTGGAGCTGCTGCTGGAGCTGCTGGCGCTGGTCGAACAGCGTCCCGATATCAGCACCGGCGCGCTGCTGGAGCATTTCGACGGGCGTGAGGAGCAGGCCTCGCTGCACACGCTGGCCGCCCAGACCCTGCCCGGCAGCGAAGCGATCTGGACCCAGGAACTGCACGACGCCGTGGCCCAGCTGGAGAAACAACTGTTGCAGCAACGTCTGGAAGAGCTGTTGGCAAAGCAGCGGCAGCAGGGACTGGACGATACTGACAAGTACGAACTGCGCGAGCTGCTCAAGGCCCGCGCCAGCCTGGGCCGGTAGCGGCGGAACGTTTTAACGGAGAGGACCATGCTGCTGCGCCTGACCTGCCTGCTGTTGCTGTCCCTCTGCCTGCCGCTGGCGGCCTTGGCCGCAGATGCCCCGCTCAATGAAGCCCGCCCCGGCCTGTATGCCGGCGGCCAGCCCAGTGCCGCACACCTGCGCGAACTGGCTGCGCAAGGCGTACGCACCGTGATCGACCTGCGCCAGCCCGACGAGGACCGTGGTTTCGATGAAACCCGCGCGGCCGAATCGCTGGGCCTGCGCTATGTGCGCATCCCGGTGGCCGGCGCCGAGGGCCTGGATGCGGCCAATGTGCGCGCCGTGCACCAGGCCCTGCAGCAGAGCCAGGGGCCGGTGCTGCTGCACTGCGCGTCCGGCAACCGCGCCGGTGCCGTGCTCGGACTGGTCAATGCACGCTACGAACATGCCAGCCCGGAACAGGCGCTTCAGCTGGGCCAGCGCGCCGGCCTGAAGTCGCTGGAAGCGGCCACCCGCCAGCGTCTGGCCACACCGGTCACCTCGCCCTGAACCCTCCACACCAAGGAGTCTGCCCCCCATGACCCGCTGGTGGTCGCGCCTGCGACCGGACAACTTCACCCTGGCCCTGCTGTGCACGGTCGGCCTGGCGTCGCTGCTGCCGATGAAGGGCGCCGCCGCCATCGTCCTGGACGATGTCACCACGGTCGCCATCGCCGCGCTGTTCTTCCTGCACGGGGCGCGCCTGCCGCGCGAATCGATCATCGGCGGCATGCTGCACTGGCGCCTGCATCTGACCATTCTCGCCTGCACCTTCCTGCTGTTTCCGATGCTGGGCCTGATGTTCAAGCCGCTGTCGGGCTGGCTGTTGACCCCGGAGCTGTACCTGGGCGTGCTGTTCCTGTGCACCCTGCCCTCCACCGTGCAGTCGTCCATCGCCTTCACCTCGATGGCGCGCGGCAATGTGCCGGCGGCCGTCTGCAGCGCATCGCTGTCGAGCATCCTCGGTGTGTTCCTCACACCGCTGCTGTTGACCGCGCTGGCCGGCACCTCCGGCGGCGTGCACGACCCGCTGCATGCGATCGGCGGCATCATGCTGCAGCTGCTGGTGCCGTTCGTGGCCGGCCACCTGCTGCGCCCGTGGATCGCCGGCTGGGTCGAGAAGCAGCGCGCGCTGCTGCGCTACACCGACCAGGCCACCATCCTGCTGGTCGTGTATTCGGCGTTCGGCGAAGCCGTCACCGAAGGGCTCTGGAGCAAGACCCCTGTGCTGTCGCTGCTGGCAGTGGCCGTGGTAGCTGCCGTCCTGCTCGGTATCGCCATGCCGCTGATCACCTTCATCGCCCGTCGCCTGCACTTCAACCGCGAGGACGAGATCGCCATCGTGTTCTGCGGCTCCAAGAAGAGCCTGGCCACTGGCGTGCCGATCGCCAAGGTGCTGTTCGCCGGGGGCAGCCTCGGTGCCATCGTGCTGCCGGTGATGATCTACCACCAGATCCAGCTGATCGTCTGCGGCGTGATCGCGCAGCGATATGCGCGGCGCAAGTCCTGATTGGGCGCGCGGGTTGTTGTGGGAAAACCATCCACGCATGGCGTGGATCTACTGATCCACCAGCGTGCCAACGCTCAGCT
This sequence comes from Stenotrophomonas sp. GD04145, assembly GCF_029835135.1. Lineage (NCBI taxonomy): Bacteria > Pseudomonadati > Pseudomonadota > Gammaproteobacteria > Lysobacterales > Lysobacteraceae > Stenotrophomonas > Stenotrophomonas sp. GD04145. Next base: position 11,645 of record NZ_JAODZG010000037.1, read on the forward strand.
GCGGCATCCACACCCACAGGTCGTATTCTCGGCTGGCATGGGTGTTGACCTCCGGCTCACGGGCTGGCCATTCGAGCAGGGCCAACGCCTTGCAGCGGTCCATGCATCCCCAGAAGTGGCCGCGCAACGCTTCCAGCCGCACGCTGTAGACATCCAGATCGCGCAGTGCCGATGCCATCGGCTGGGTCTGCATTTCCGGCGGAGCGTCGGCCGGGCGCTGCAGCATGGCGTGGACATTACCGGTCAGCACGACCATGCGTGCGCCATCGGGCAGGCGCCGGTACAGGCGCCGCAGTTCGGCGGCCATGCGGTCATCGCGGGCCTGGCTGCTGCCGTCACTGTGGTTGACGTCGTAGCCGACCACCTCGATCGCGCGGCCCTGCGCCTTCAGCACACGCAGGCCTTCGATCATCGCCAGCATGTCGCGGCTGCGGCGACCATCATGCTGGTCGTCGCGCACGGTCCAGAACGCGCGGCCGTGCAGGTGCTGGCGCACCGCGGCCCCGCCATCGGAAGCCAGGTAATCGCGTAGCGTGGGGTTCTCGGCGCGCGGCAGTTCCAGCGCCAGCAGGACCGGGCCGTTGCGGCTGTAGTCGTCCACCAGTTGGCGCACCAGCACCGGCGTCTCACGCGTGCCATGGAATTCGCCCAGTACCAGCAGGCGGTGATCACCGGCGTACTGGCGGATCTGCGCGACGGTGTCGTCGGCATGCGCACTGAGGGCCATGCCCAGCGCCAGCAGCAGCGCTGTGGTCCAGCGGAAAATCGAATGCATCCCTGCTCGCTCCTTTCCTTGAGGTCAGGAACAGCAATGGCGACGCCGCTGGAAGAGATCAAGTGTAGAGCCGAGCCCACGCTCGACTGCTCTTCCACCCCACCTCAGCCGAGCATGGGCTCGGCTCTACAGGTGGCGCCTTACAACCAGGGCAGGATCCAGTGGTCGATCAGCAGGAAGGCGAACAGCGCCATCAGATAGACGATGGAGTACTGGAACATCTTCATCGAGAACAGCTCATCCGGCGGATCCAGCATGCGCCACGCATACCAGAGGAACACCGCGTTGAGCACGATCGCACCGCCCAGGTAGAACGGTCCGCTCATGCCCACCAGATAGGGCAGCAGGCAGACCAGGGCCAGCACCACCGAATACACCATGATCTGCCTGCGGGTATGCACCACGCCGTGGGTCACCGGCAGCATCGGGATCTTCGCCTTGGCGTAGTCCTCGCGGCGGAAGATCGCCAGCGCCCAGAAATGCGGCGGCGTCCAGATGAAGATGATCAGCACCAGCAGCGACGAGTACGCCCAGTCCGAAGAGCCCTGCATTCCGGTGACGGCGGCCCAGCCCAGCATCGGTGGCATCGCGCCGGCCAGACCACCGATGACGATGTTCTGCGAGGTCGCACGCTTGAGGTAGACCGTATAGATCACCGCATAACCGATCAGCGAAGCGAAGGTCAGCACGGCGGTGATCACGTTCACCCACAGCACCAGGATCGTCATCGACAGCACGATCAGCGCGCCGGCGAACACCAGCACCTGCCACGGCTTGACCTTGCCGACCACCAGCGGCCGCCACGAGGTGCGCGCCATCTGCGCATCGATGTGCGCATCCAGCAGCTGGTTGATCGCAGCCGCAGCCGAGGCCGCCAGCCAGATGCCGAGGAAGCCGAGCAGGCCCGCGCGTACCTGTTCCCAGCTGGGCACGCCTGGAATGGCCAGGACCATGCCCACCAGGGCGGTGAACACGATCAGGGCGACGACCTTGGGCTTGGTCAGGTCCCAGTACTGGCGGTAATTGGAGAACATCGGATCAGTCCGGGGCACGCAGGCGGGCCAGCAGGCTGACCAGCACGAACAACAGGGCAACGGCCACGCCGTTGTGCGCCACCGCCACTTCCAGCGGCAGCGCCAGCTTCACGTTGAGGATGCCGAGGGTGACCTGCAGCACCAGCAGCACGATCAGCGCAGTCGCCCAGCCCCGCATGCTCGGCAGGCGGAACAGACGCACGCCCAGCCACAGCAGGTAGGCAGCCACCACGATGGCGAACAGGCGATGCGCCAGCTGGATGGCGATGCGCGAGGCGCCATCGAGCACGCCCCCTTCGTAGTCCACGCCGATGCCACGCCACAGGGTGAAGCCTTCGACGAAGTTGTGCTGCGGCCACCACTGGTTGGCACAGCGTGGGAAGTTGTCCAGCGAGGCGCTGCCGCCGCCGCAGGCCAGCGCCGCGTAGTTGGCACTGACCCAGCCGCCCAGTGCGATCTGGGTGACCAGCACGACCACGGCGGCACGCAGCAGCCACTTCAGCCTGGGCGCCTCGGCCAGCGTGATCGGCAGATGCGTGGCCCGCCACGCCAGCCACACCAGCAGGCCGAACATCAGCATGCCGCCCAGCAGGTGGCCCATCACCACGATCGGCTTCAGCAGCAGCGTCACCGTCCACATGCCCAGCAGGGCCTGGAAGATCACCACCGCCAGGGTCAGTACCGCCGCGCGCGCCAGATCGATGTTGTTCCAGCGCAAGGCGGCAATCAGCAGTATCGCCTCACCACTCAGGGCCAGGGCACTGGCCGTTGCATGCCAGCCCATCATGTACAACGGTATGCCGGCAGCCACCAGCACGCAGGCGGTGACGACCGCCGCGGTTCCGAACCGGCGCCTGCGCGTGGCCAGCAGGGCCAGGGTCAGGATCTCGATGCCCAGCGCGCCGGCCAGGAAGCGGTGCACCTGCTCGCGCCAGGCCTTGTGCGTTTCCAGCGGACGGATATCGGCAGCCGGGTGGCCAACCGTCTCCTCGATGTGCTGCGGCCAGGTCGCGCGGCCATAGCAGGTCGGCCAATCCGGGCAGCTCAGCCCCGCATCGGACAGACGGACGAAGGCACCGAACATGATCGTGCTCGCGGTCATGATCATGGCGAACCACGCCAGGCGGTGGAAATTGCGGTGCAGCGCCGGACGCGCGGAAAGGCTCATCAAACAGGACTCACTTCAGTTTCAGCAACGTGGCCATGTCCTTGCGCAGGCCCCCGAGGTCGCTGCCCGGGGCATGGCGCATGATCACGAAGCCGTTCGGATCGATCACGTAGACCGGCAGGCCAGCCGGATCGTCGACGCCGGGCAGGGCCGCGCGCAGCGCTGGCGACGGTGCCAGCGGCCGCAGCGCGGGCAGCGAGGCGATCGACGCCGGTGGCGGACCCAGCCACAGGATCTCGACATTATCGGCGTTATGGCCGAACAGCTGCCACACCTTGCCCAGTCCCTGCGACAAAGTGACGCACTGCGCGTCGCAGGCACCGGCCGGTGCCACCAGCAGGCGCCAGGTGCGCGCCTCCGGATTCCAGGGATAGGCCGTGCCGTCGGCCAGGGTCGGTAGCTGCTGGCGCAGGTCCACCGGGGGTTTGAGCAGCTGTCCACTGTTGCGGTGGCCGGTGGGCTGCCATCCGGAGAAGCGCAGCACGGCCGCCAGCGCCATTGCCCCGAAGAACACGGCGAACAACAGCACCAGGGTCCGGCGACCGGAACCGCGCGCCTGCGGGGATGTAGCAGTGTTCATGCGGGCATTTTCTCATGGTTGGACAGGGGATGCCGGGCGCCCGAAGTCGGGCCGGCGCTAGCGTGGAACGCGCCTGCTGCGCCCTTCCAGCACCAGCGCAACCACCAGCACGGTCAGCGCCAGGCCGAACCATTGCACGGCGTAACCCAGGTGGCGCTGCGGGGGCAGCGTGTTCGGCAGCAGATCGAGGTCGCGTTCATCACCGAAGGGCAGCGCCGGATCAAGCCGCAGCACGCGCTCCGGCAGTGCAGGCAGCCCCAGCGCCGTCGCCAGGCCCTCGGCAGGCAGCCGGCTGGCCAGCCAGCGCTGCGCCTCACCGGTTGCAGAGAACGCCGGGCCCAGCGCCAACCCTGCCGACGGCGGCGGCGCCAGCAGCCCGCGCACGGCCACCGGCGAAGGCGGCGGCGGCAGGTCGGGGAGCGTGCGGTCGGCGGGCAGCGCGCGCCAGCCGAGGTCGACCAGCAGCACGCTGCCGCCGTCGCTGCGGAAGGGGCGATAGATCTTCACCCCGGCCCGGCCGTGCCGGGTCTGGTTGTCCAGCAGCACCACGCCCGGCAGGAAGCGGCCATGGTCGGCCACGCCATGCAGCGCGCCCGGCGCCGCCAGTGCCTGCGCCAGCGGAAGTGCCTGCGCCGCAGCGGGGCCCTGCGCATCCAGCATGGCCTGCTTTGCATGCATGCGCTGCAACTGCCACAGGCCCAGCGCGGTGAATCCCGTGATCGCCACCAGCGCCAGCAGCCAGCCGATCACCCGCGTGTGCTGGCGCATCATGACAAGTCCGCGCAAACGCGGTCAGATAGGCACATCCACCCTGCCCTCGAGCCGCGCATGAGTGATTCGCTGAAGACCCTGCTGGTGATCGCGTTTCTGATCGTCATCGTCTGGAACCTGGGCGCCGGGCTGTACTACCTGCTGGTCGACCGGGGCCAGACCAAGCGCACGGTCAACGCACTGACGCGCCGCATCGCGGTGTCGGTGGCGTTGATCGTACTGGTGATCGTGAGCATCTACATGGGCTGGATCAAACCGCACGGCATCGGTGGCTGAGTACGCCACCGGCATCGGCGCTTACAGCACGTAGACGAACAGGAACAGCATCAGCCACACCACGTCGACGAAGTGCCAGTACCACGCAGCGGCTTCGAACGCGAAATGGTTGTCGCGGGTGAAATGCCCCTTCGCCGAGCGCAGCCACATCACGATCAGCATGATCGTGCCCAGCAGCACGTGCGCACCGTGGAAACCGGTCAGCATGAAGAACGTCGACCCGTAGATGCCCGAGCCGAGCGTCAGGTTCAGCTCCTTGTAGGCGTGGATGTACTCCTCCGCCTGCAGGGCAAGGAAGCCCAGGCCCAGCGCCACGGTCAGGCCCAGCCAGACCAGCAGCTGGCGACGGTGCCCGGCCTTCAGCGCATGGTGGGCGATGGTGAGCGTCACGCCGGAAGTCAGCAGGATCAGCGTATTGATCAACGGCAGGCCCCAGGCCGGAATGGTCTGGAAGGCCCCGCCGATCGCCGCCGGGCCGTTGGTGGGCCACCCCGCGGAGTAGCCCTGCCACAGCAGCTCGTTGGTCATCACCCCGCGTCCCTCGCCGCTGAGCCAGGACAGGCCCAGGTGGCGGGTGTAGAACAGTGCGCCGAAGAATGCGCCGAAGAACATCACCTCGGAGAAGATGAACCAGACCATGCCCATCCGGAACGAACCATCGACCTGGCGGTTGTAGTTGCCGGCCTGCGATTCGCGCACCACGTCGCTGAACCACCAGAACAGGGTCAGCACCAGCATCGCGATGCCGATGTAGAACGTCCAGCGCCCCCAGCTGGCATCGTTGAGCCAGCTGGCCACGCCCACCATGGTGACCATCATCGCGATGGAGCCCACGAATGGCCATTTGCTCTGGGCCGGGACGAAGTACACGTTGGCGTCGGTCGGTGTCTGGGCCATGTCGTTATCCGGGTCAGGGAGCGGCGTGCGCGCCTTCCGAGGTGGCGGCCGGAGCCAGCCGATCGGACAGCGCGTCGTTGCGGTAGAAGGTGTAGGACAGGGTGATCGTCTTGATTTCCGGCGGCAGATCCGGATCGACGATGAAGCGCACCGGCATGTCGCGCTTCTCGCCGGCCTGCAGCGTCTGCGCGGTGAAGCAGAAGCACTCGGTCTTGCTGAAGAATCCGGAGGCACGTGCTGGCGCGACAGAGGGCACCGCACTGCCGACGATCGCCTGTGGGCCGTCATTGCGGGCGTAATACAGCGCCTCGTTCAGCTCACCGGGCACCACGTCCATGGTCAGCTGCTCGGGATGGAATGCCCATGGCAGCCGCGAATTGACCCCGCCATCGAACTCCACCCGCACGGTGCGCTTTGCGGTGGCAGCCCCCACGCTGGCCTCGCTGCCCGGGCCGCGCTCCAGGCGCACGCCGAACACCTTCTCGCACGCGATGCGATACAGCGGCACCAGCGAGAAGGTCAGCAGGAACACGGCCACGGCAACGCCGATCAGGCGCGGCAGGCCGGCGCTGGGCGACGGTGTGCTGGCCGGTGTCGGGCTCATCGTCCGATCACCCCGCTGAGAATGAAGGTGGCATAGACCAGTACGGCGATGGCGCCCACCACGACCGCCGTGCGCCGGGCACGCCGGCGCTGCTGTTCGATGCCCTGAGTCTCGCCGCCGTACAGCCGGGCCCTGCCCGGCTGCTCTTCGACAGCCGAGCCGGGCTCGGCTCTACAGGTCTGGAGCGGGCTCTCGTTATGCATGCCCCACCTCAATGCGTGATGTCGTCATGCGCCAGATCGCCCGGGCGCAGGATCGGCGGGGTGGTGAAGGTATGGGCCGGTGCCGGCGACGGCAGCGTCCACTCCAGGCCACGCGCCCCTTCCCAGGACCGATCGGCCGCCTTCTCGCCATTGCGCAGCGAGGACAGCAGGATCGCCGCCATCATGAAGGGCGTGACGAACATGCCGAATGCGCCGATCGAGCTGATCAGGTTCCAGTCGGCGAACGCCACGCTGTAATCGGGAATACGGCGCGGCATCCCGGCCAGGCCGAGGAAGTGCTGCGGGAAGAACAGCAGGTTGACGAACACGATCGACCACCAGAAGTGCACCTTGGCCCACTTCTCGCTGTACATGCGACCGGTCCACTTCGGCCACCAGTAGTACACCGCGGCAATCAGCGCGAACACCGCACCGGTCACCAGCACGTAGTGGAAGTGGGCAACGACGAAGTAGGTGTCGTGGTACTGGAAGTCGGCGGCGACGATGGCCAGCATCAGACCGGAGAAGCCGCCAATGGTGAACAGGATGACGAAGGCCACCGACCACAGCATCGGCGCCTCGAACGTCAGCGAGCCACGCCACATCGTGCTGACCCAGTTGAAGACCTTCACGCCGGTCGGGATCGAGATCAGCATGGTGGCGAACATGAAGTAGATCTCGCCGCCCAGCGGCATGCCCACGGTGAACATGTGGTGGGCCCAGACGATGAACGACAGGAAGGCGATCGCAGCCGTGGCGTACACCATCGCCTGGTAGCCGAACAGCGGCTTGCGGCTGAAGGTGGGAATGATCTCGCTGACCACGCCGAAGGCGGGCAGGATCATGATGTACACCTCGGGGTGGCCGAAGAACCAGAAGATGTGCTGGAACATCACCGGGTCACCGCCACCGGCGGCGTTGAAGAAGCTGGTGCCGAAGAACTTGTCGGTCAGCAGCATGGTCACCGCACCGGCCAGCACCGGCATCACCGCGATCAGCAGGAAGGCGGTGATCAGCCAGGCCCAGCAGAAGATCGGCATCTTCAGCAGGTCGATGCCCGGCGCGCGCATGTTGAGCACGGTGGCGATGATGTTGATCGCGCCCATGATCGAACTGATGCCGGCCACGTGGATGGCGAACACAGTGAAGGCCACGTTGTAGCCGCCCTGCAGCGACAGCGGCGGATACAACGTCCAGCCACCGGCCGGCGCACCTCCGGGCAGCAGGAAGGTGAGCAGCAGCAGGCTGAAGGCCACCGGCAGCAGCCAGAACGACCAGTTGTTCATGCGTGGCAGGGCCATGTCCGGCGCACCGATCTGCAACGGCACCATCCAGTTGGCCAGGCCGACGAAGGCCGGCATCACTCCGCCGAAGATCATCACCAGTGCGTGCACGGTGGTGAGCTGGTTGAAGGTTTCCGGCCTGACGAACTGCAGGCCCGGCTGCATCAGCTCGGCGCGGATGATCACGCTCATCGCCGCGCCGATGATGAACATGATGAAGCTGAAAAGCAGATACAGGGTGCCGATGTCCTTGTGGTTGGTCGAGAAGAACCAACGCTCGAAGAAACCCGGGTGGTGGTGGTGATCGTCGTGCCCAACTGCCGAGTGCGCCATTGCAAAACACCTCTCAGAATCGGTTGTCGCCACGGCCGCAGGCGGCCGCGGGATTTACATCACGCGCCGCTGGCCGCGGTGGCAGGGGCGGCACCCGCTTCGGCGGCGGCAGGTTCGGCCGGCGCGGCAGGCGTCTCCGCCGCAGGCGCAGCCGGTTCGGCCGGGGCTGCGGCCGGCGGTGCCGGCTTGCGCTGCGCCAGCCACTGCCTGAACTCCTCCTTGGACACGGCCTCGACCACGATCGGCATGAATCCGTGGTCCTTGCCGCACAGTTCAGCGCACTGCCCGCGATAGACGCCCGGCTGCTCGATGCTGGTCCAGGCCTCGTTGATGAAGCCGGGAATGGCATCCTGCTTCCAGCCCAGCGCCGGCACCCACCAGGCGTGGATCACGTCGTCGGAGGTGATGACGAAACGGACCTTGGTATCGACCGGCAGCACCAGCCGGTTGTCGACATCCAGCAGGTAGTGGGGATGGCTCTCGCGCGTCGGCACCTTGCCACTCTGCCGCATGCGGTCCGACTCGCGGTCCAGGCGGCTGGTGAAGGTGACGTTCTCGCCCAGGTACTCGTACTTCCACATCCACTGGTAGCCGGTGACCTTCACCGTCATCTCGGCATCGCGGGTGTCGTACATCTTGATCAGGTTGGCCGTGGCCGGCCATGCCATCACCACCAGGATGATCACCGGGATCACCGTCCAGATGATCTCGGCCTTGGTGTTGTGGCTGAAGGTGGCTGCGACCGCCCCCTTGGATTTGCGGAACTTGAAGATGGCGTAGGCCATCGCCCCGAACACGATCACGCCGATCACCGTGCAGACGATCAGCGAGAGATTGTTCGACTCCCAGGCCAGGCGCGAGGTCTGGGTTACCCCCTTGCCCATGTTCAGCTGCCACGGCTTGGGATCGGCCGCCTGGGCCCATGCCATCGCCGGAACCCATCCCCCGGCCACCACTGCGGCGGCCATTGCAACGCACTTCGTGCCCCACCTGCTGCTTTGCTTCATTGCCTAGACCCTTAGCGTCGTCGGTTGCCGCCATCGCTGGCGGCGAGCAAGCCTTCAAGTGTCTCTGCGAGCGTCTGACGTTCGGCCGGCGCGAGGAAACTCCCCACCTCCACCTGCCGGCCGCTGGACGCAAGCCGGACCCTCTCATCGTCGGCGAGCAGGCGCACCCAATGCGGGTGAGCCCGGAACACCGGCAATCCACCGGGTACGGGGATGACCTCCACATACGCCGGCACTACCCGGATTTCCTCCTGCCGTTCGCCGCTGCGCCACAGGGCACGTAACGCGGCTGCCAGCAACAGGCTGTACAGCAGCGCGAACAGGGGGGCGAATGCATTGCCGGCCAACCACCCCAGGGCGGAGACCAGCCACATCGCTCCCGACAACACGGTGAACAACAGGACGAACTGCCGGGCATCGAGCGCCCGTGGGGGACGCAGCCGCAGCTGCGTACCTGACCCATCTGGAGCTGGAAGCACCTCGATCATGTCGCAACCGCGTTCCTGCCGCGGGAAACGTCTCGATGGTAGCCCCGCCGTCTCACCGGTAGCAAGGGTGCATTCACACTTTTTGCCATGCTGCAATACAGCATTCGCCCGGCGCCGCAAATGACGAATTCAGCACAAATAGTGTCGCGCTTGCTGAACACGCTGAATCCACCACCGTTAGGGGCTATCAGCATTCATGAAGGCGGCCGCGGGGCACTTCCGAAGGGCGCAAAAATGATTAAAATCGCCAAGTTTTCCATTGGCCGGACCGGCATGAACGCACCCTCCTCCTCCCTTGCCGCCCAGGACGCCCTGCGTCCCGGCGCGCTGCTGTCGCCGGAACTGCCGGCGTCCCCCAACCCGTTCCGCCAGGCCATTACCGACGCCTGGCTGAAGGACGAGGCCAGCCACGTCCGTGAGCTGCTGGCGCAGGCTCGCCTGCCCGCCGAGGAACAGGCCCGGGTGCAGGCGCTGGCCGCCGATCTGGTCGGCCGCGTGCGCGTGCGCGCCAAGGACCAGGGCGCGATCGAAGCCTTCATGCGCCAGTACGATCTGGGCAGCGAGGAAGGCGTGCTGCTGATGTGCGTGGCCGAAGCGCTGCTGCGCATTCCGGACCAGGACACCGCCGACAAACTGATCCGCGACAAGCTGGCCGACGCCGACTGGGAAAAGCACCTGGGCGGCAGTGACTCGGTACTGGTCAATGCCTCCACCTGGGGCCTGATGCTGACCGGCAAGCTGGTGCAGATGAACGATGCCACCCGTGCTGACGCACCCAGCGCGTTCAAGCGCCTGGTCGGACGCGTGGGTGAGCCGGTGATCCGCCTGGCCGTGCGCCAGGCGATGAAGATCATGGGCCATCAGTTCGTCATGGGCCGCACCATCAGCGAGGCGCTCGCGCGTTCGCACAAGGGCGACAACGCCAGCTATCGCTATTCCTTCGACATGCTGGGCGAAGGTGCCCTGACCATGAAGGATGCGCTGCGCTATCTGGAAGACTACCGTCGTGCGATCCACGCCATCGGCGGTGACCACAAGGCACGCGGCGGCCGTCCCGACGGCGACGTCAACAACGCACCGGGCATCTCGATCAAGCTGTCGGCGCTGTACCCGCGCTACGAACATGCCAAGCGCGAGCGCGTGCTGAAGGACCTGGTGCCGGGCGTGCTGGAACTGGCGCAGCTGGCCAAGAGCTACGGCATCGGCTGCACCGTCGACGCCGAGGAGTCCGACCGCCTCGAGCTGTCGCTGGACATCATCGAGCAGGTGTTCTGCGACGCCTCGCTGGCCGGCTGGGACGGCTTCGGCGTCGTGGTGCAGGCCTACCAGAAGCGCACCCCGTACACGATCGACCACTTGGCCGACATGGCCCGCCGTGCCGGTCGCCGCCTGCAGGTGCGCCTGGTCAAGGGCGCCTACTGGGATGCCGAGATCAAGCGCGCGCAGATCGAGGGCTACCCGGGCTACCCGGTGTTCACCCGCAAGCAGAACACCGACGTGTCCTACCTGGCCTGTGCCAAGCGTCTGTTCACGCATGCCGATGTGATCTACCCGATGTTCGCCACCCACAACGCGCACACCATCGCGGCCGTGCGCAGCATTGCCAACGGCGGCGTGTACGAGCACCAGAAGCTGCACGGCATGGGCGACGATCTCTACGCCGAAGTGGTGCCGGCCGATCGTCTCGGCCTTCCCTGCCGCGTCTATGCACCGGTCGGATCGCATGAGGATCTGCTGCCGTATCTGGTGCGGCGCCTGCTGGAAAACGGCGCCAACTCCAGCTTTGTCAACCGCATCACCGACGAACGCGTGCCGATCTCCGATCTGATCCGCGATCCGGTCGAGATGGTGTCCTCGTTCGAATCGATTCCGCATCCCAAGATCCCGCTGCCGGTTGACCTGCTGCGCAGCCAGAACCACGACAGGAAGAACTCCATGGGCGCCAATCTCGCCAACGACAACGAACTGCGCGCCCTGGCCGGGCAGCTCAACGCGGCAGTGAAGCCGTGGCAGGCCGCGCCGCTGGTGCCGGGTGCGACCCCCGCAGGCGCGCCGCAACCGGTAACCAACCCCGCCGATACCCGCGAAGTGGTCGGCCAGTGGCTGCCCGCCGATACCGCCACCGTGCAGAAGGCGCTGGCCAATGCCGTGGCCGCGCAGCCGGCCTGGAACCGCACCCCGGCAGCAAGCCGCGCCGCCATTCTCGAGCACGCCGCCGACCAGCTCGAAGCACGCATGCCCGAGTTCATGGCGCTGTGCGTGAAGGAAGCCGGCAAGAGCCTGCCCGACAGCATTGCCGAAGTGCGTGAAGCGGTCGACTTCCTGCGCTACTACGCCAAGCAGGCACGCGAGCAGTTCGGACATGCCGAGAAGCTGCCGAGCCCCACCGGCGAATCCAACGAGCTGCAGCTGCACGGCCGTGGCGTGTTTGTCTGCATCAGCCCGTGGAACTTCCCGCTGGCGATCTTCCTGGGCCAGGTGGCCGCCGCACTGGCTGCCGGCAACAGCGTCATCGCCAAGCCGGCAGAGCAGACCAACCTGGTCGGCTACTACGCCGTGAAGCTGCTGCATGACGCCGGCGTGCCGGCCGAGGTGGTGCAGTTCCTGCCGGGCGATGGTGCCACCGTCGGCGCGGCGCTGACCGCCGATCCGCGCGTGGCGGGCGTGGCCTTCACCGGCTCCACCGACACCGCACGTGCGATCAACCGTGCGATGGCCGCGCGTGATGCCGCCATCGGCGTGCTGATCGCCGAGACGGGTGGCCAGAACGCCTTCATCGCCGACTCCTCGGCGCTGCCGGAACAGCTGGTCAAGGATGCGATCGGTTCGGCCTTCACCTCGGCCGGCCAGCGCTGCTCGGCCGCACGCGTGCTGTTCGTGCAGGGCGACATCGCCGACAAGGTGATGACCATGCTGGCCGGCGCCATGAAGGAACTGAAGGTCGGCGACCCCGGCCTGCTGTCCACCGACGTCGGCCCGGTGATCGACGCCGATGCGCTGAAGATCCTGCAGGACCATGCCGAACGCATGGACCGCGAAGCGCGCCTGATCGCTGCGGCTGAACTGTCCGCCGAGGCTGCCCACGGCACCTTCTTCGCACCGCGCGCGTACGAACTGAAGAACCTGGGCCAGCTGCAGAAGGAGATCTTCGGGCCGGTCCTGCACGTCATCCGCTGGAAGGGTGAGCAGCTGGACGCGGTGATCGAGCAGATCAATGCCACCGGCTACGGCCTGACCCTGGGCGTGCACTCGCGCATCGACGAGACCGTCGATCGCATCACCAACGGCATCCAGGTCGGCAATGTGTATGTCAACCGCAACCAGATCGGTGCAGTGGTCGGTGTGCAGCCATTCGGCGGCCAGGGCCTGTCCGGCACCGGACCGAAGGCCGGTGGCCCACATTATCTGCTGCGCTTTGCCACCGAGAAGACCGTCACGGTGAACACCACGGCCGCTGGTGGTAACGCCTCGCTGCTGACGCTGGGCGACTGATCACCGGGTTGATGTGGTCAACGAAAAACCCCGCGGAAGCGGGGTTTTTTGTGCCTCGCTTGCTGTAGAACCGAGCCCGCGCTTGGCTTTTCCGGCGCAGCCGAGCGTGGGCTCGGCTCTACAGGGAGCCAGGTGCCGCCGTGGCCTCGGCACGCATCAGATTGCGCCAGTGGCGCAACGCCACCAGTGCATTGATCCAGAAACCGACGTACAGGATCGACGTCAGGTGCAGGCCACGGCTGTAGTACAGGGGCACGGCGATCGTATTGACCAGCAGCCACACCCACCACGATTCCAGCTTGCGGCGCATCATCAGGATCTGCGCGATCACGCTCAGCACCAGTACCGCCGAATCGACGTAGGGCGCATAGGCGTGGGTCAGGCGGGTCAGCATCCAGCCGTAGCCGAACGTGGCCAGGGCCGCCGTCGGCAGCAGCCACATTCCCATGCGCGGGCGCAGCGAGGTGATCGGCAGCGGTGCGCCGTGGTTGCCACGCAGCCATTGCCACCATCCCAGCACGCTGATGGCGATGAAGAAGAACTGCAGCACCATGTCGGCGAACAGGTGTGAGCGCTCGAAGACAACGGCGAACAACGCGCAGCCGACGATGCCCAGCCACCAGGTGTGGACGTTGTTGCGTCCCGCCAGCAGGATCGAGCCTGCGACCGCTACGTTGGCGGCCAGCTCCAGCTGGAAGTTCGGATCGGACAGGTTCATGCGGCCATTGTCGTAGATCCACAGCCCGCGTGGATGCGCGCTGCACAAACAAAAGGCCCCGCTTGCGCGGGGCCCTTCGTGTACTGGATGAGGCCGAAGCCTGGATCAGAACTTGTACTGCAGCGATGCGGCCAGCACGTCGCCACTGACCTTGTACTTGCCGATGACGGTGTTGGCCGTCGCCGAGGTCGAGTAGATGTCCGGATCCTTGGTGAACAGGTGGGTGTAGCCCACGCTGTACTCCAGCTTGTCCGACGCTGCGTAGGTCATACCCAGCGACAGCCACTTGCGGGTGGTGTCCGGCACGCGGACGTCACGGTGCTCGTAGGTGGTCGGGGTCTGATCGTAGGCCAGGCCGCCGCGCAGGGTCAGCTTGTCGTTGACCTTGTAATCGGTACCGATCGCCGCGAAGGTGGTATCGCGGTAGTGGAACGGCAGCACGCTGTCCGGCTGGTTGGAGTCATAGTCGACGGTGACCTGGTCGAACTTGCTCCACGCAGTACGGGTGACTTCAGCCATGACCTGCCACTGGTCGTTCACCCGATGGGTGATGCCGACGGTCGCGCTGGCCGGCAGGGTGATGGTGGCGCGGCCGTTGCTGTCGATGAAGGTGCCGGTATTGGCAAGGAAGGCCGCGGCATTCTGCGGAATGGTGAAGTCGGCAGTGCCGTCGGTGATCTTGTGTTCGACCTCCGAGCGGTAGCTGAAGGCGATGTTGGTGCCTTCCACCGGGCTGACGGTCATGCCCAGGGTATAGCCGACCGACACTTCGTCACCCTTGATGCGCAGGTAGCCATCAGCAGTGCCCGGAGCGAAGCCCAGCTGGGCCGCCTGGCGGGCAGCAGCCTGCGAAGCGGCAGCGGCCTGGGCCGGAGTACCACCAGCCTGCAGCACGCGGGCGGCAGCCTGACGCTGGGCCGTGGCATTGATCGCGGTGCCGGTGTCGACGGCGCTGGTCAGGTCGACGTTCAGGCGCTCGGCGAACACCGAAGCACCAAACGACAGGTACGGGTTGACGTCGTACGAGAACGCGACGCCCAGGTCGATCGCCTGCAGTTCGGTCTTGACGCCGTTGTAGCGGCCGACCCAGTCACGGTCGTATTCGGTCTTGAAGCCGAACGGAACGGTCAGCGAGGCACCGAAGTGCATGTTCTCGTTCTCGCCGAACGGCAGGTGGAAGTAGGCCGCCGGGACCGGGGCGATCATGCCGGCGTCGCCGCCGTTGCCACCCGAGATCGGCGCGCCGTTGCCGTATTCGCCACGGCCGCGGAACTTGGCACCGAAGCTGATCGCGCTGACGTCGCCCTGCAGCAGGGTACCGTCGAGCAGGCGCATGGAGGCCGGGTTGGTGGCGATGACCGAGGCGTCACCTTCGGTCGAGGTGGAGCCGGCGAAGGCGCGGCCCAGGCCCTTGGCGCTGTTTTCCTTCAGCTGGAAGGCAGCAGCGTTGGCGTCGGCGGCGGCCAGCGCACCGGCAACGCCGACGGCCAGCAGGGTCAGACGGGCAATGGTGGAAGCGGTTTGCATCGTAGTTCTCTCTCCGGTAAGCGGTGATGTTGCTCTGAGTGCGCCTGCGCCCGGCAGGCCCTGGGGCCCATCGGAGCGCGCCGGATTCCCCTCCCGACATACGACGCCGTATGCGAGTATTACCCAGAGCCGTTAATGAAACAATAACAGCGGCGGCGCTTTTTTCGTCGCAAAACCTGAACAGGAGCGCCCCCGCCACGGAGCCCGGCGCGCTAGGCTTGTCGCCATGTTCGTTTCCCTTCCGTCGCGCAAGAAAGCCGCCCTGCGCTGGGCCACACCCGTGCTGTTTGCGGCACTGTGGCTGGCTTTCCTGTGGTCGATCTCACGGCCGGATGATGCCAGGGGCAGCCTGTGGCTCGACTGGGGCGCGCTCTCCACCGGGCTGACCCATCCGCTGGACTGGTGGGCCACCCTGCAGGACGGCAGCGTGCTGCGCCTGTTCACAGCCCTGTTCCTGCATGCGGACTGGTCGCACCTGCTGGGCAATCTGGTCTTCCTGCTGATCTTCGGCCTGCCGGCAGAGCGGGTACTGGGGCCATGGCGCCTGTTGCTGCTGTTCCTGGTCGGCGGCGCGGTCTCCAACCTGGTGGCGATCTACACCATGGGCAGCCCGGACCAGATCATCATCGGTGCCAGCGGCGCGGTGTCAGCCCTGATCGGCGCCTACCTGGCCCTTTTCCCGGGCGCGCGACTGGGCGTGGTGATTCCCCTCGGCCTGTTCCTGGAGTTCGTACGCGCCCCGGCCTACCTGCTGATCGGTGTGTGGGCAGCACTGCAGGTGGTGTTCGCCTATATCGGCCCGACCTTCGGCATGGTGGCCTGGTGGGCCCACATCGGCGGCTTCGTGTTCGGCGTGGTGTATGGCGTGTACGTGCGCGCAGCGATCGCGCGCCGCCTGCGCAAGCGGCACGGGTTCTAGGCAACCGGCCGGCGTCGCCGGGCGTGGCCCGGCGCTACCTCAGGGCTTTGCCGGGGCCGGGCTCGGCTTTGCTTCCGGCTTTGCTTCCGGCTTTGCTTCCGGCTTTGCTTCCGGCTTTGCTTCCGGCTTGGCGGTCGCCGCGTCGGCGGCCTTTTCCGCTTCCGCCTTCGCGGCTTCGGCCTTCAGTCGCGCGGCCACCGAGCCGGGATGCTTCAGTTCGGCGAGCGCATCGTTGATCGGGCCATCGCCCGGCAACACCGCGCCTGCGCGATAACCTTCGGTCCCTTCGTCGTCGCCGCGCAGATGACCCGGCAGGGTGGCTTCGCTGTAGTCGCTCAGGCTGGCCGGCAGCGCGTCATCCTCAGGGCGCGGCGCAGGCTTGAGCTCCACATCCGGCACGATGCCGGTGGCCTGGATCGACTTGCCGCTGGGCGTGTAGTAGCGCGCCGTGGTCAGCTTCACCGAATCGCCGTTGTCCAGCGGCAGCACGGTCTGCACCGAGCCCTTGCCGAACGTGCGGCTGCCGACCACGCGTGCGCGGCCATTGTCGCGCAATGCACCGGCCAGCACTTCCGAGGCGCTGGCCGAACCCGCATCGGCCAGCACCACCACCGGTGCGCCCTTCAACAGGTCGCCCGGCGTGGCGTCGAAACGCGCATCGCTGATGCTGATGCGGCCCCGCGTACTGACGATGTTGCCCTTGTCCAGCAGATCGTCGGCCACCTGCACAGCGGCGGTCAGCAGGCCACCCGGATTGCTGCGCAGGTCCAGCACCAGCCCCTTCAGCGTTCCACCGGACTGCTTCTGCAGCTGCTGCACATGCTTCTGGAAATCCGAACCGGTGTCGGCCTGGAAGGTACTCAGGCGGATGTAGCCATAGCCCGGTTCCAGCAGGCGGCTGCGCACGCTGGTGACGCGGATCGTCTGCCGGGTCAGGCTGACATCGAAAGGTTTCGGCCGGCCGTCGCGCACGATGGTCAGCACCACCTTGCTGCCGGCCGGGCCCCGCAGCGGCTCACTGGCATCGATCGCACTGATCGGCTTGCCATCGATGGCGATGATCAGATCGCCCGCGAGGATGCCAGCCTTGGCCGCCGGCGTGTCATCGATCGGCGCGATCACCTTCATGCTGGCGTTGTCCGGCTGCTGCTGCAGCTCGACGCCGATGCCCTCGTAGGCACCGGAGGCCTGCTCGTCGAAGGCCTGCGCATCTTCCTTGTTGAAGTACGTGCTGTGCGGGTCGAGGTCGAGCAGCAGGCCACGGACCGCCGACTGCATCAACTTGTTGTCGTCGACCGGGTCGACATAGGCCGCGCGCACCGCGTTGTACACCGCCACGAAACGGCGGATGTCTTCCAGCGGCACCTTCGAGGTCACCGCCTCCTCGCTGCTCGCCGCCTGCCCGCTGTTCGCAGCGGTCGGGGCCGGCGCGGTCTGCTGCGCCCAGGACAGCGCTGGCAACAGGGCCAGCAAGAGGGTGGCGGTACGGGCTGCGCGCATGGAGCACTCCTGTCGACGGTGGCATCGTGCCCAAGGCACAGGCACCGATTATGCGCGAAGCACAGCTAAATTCCCGTTGAACCCACGCAGTCCGTGCAGGCCCCGGGTTCAGCGGCGCTGCAGCCAGCTGTCCGGATTGACCGGCTGCCCGCCACGACGCAGCTCGAAATACAGTGCGGTCACGCCCTGGCCGCCGGAGTTGCCGACCTTGGCGACCGCATCGCCACGGCTGACCCGCGCACCTGCATCCTTCAGCAGCGTGTCGTTGTGCGCATAGAGGCTCATGTAGCCGTTGCCGTGATCGACGATCAGGATCATGCCGTAACCGGTCATCCAATCGGAGAAGACGACCGTGCCATCGGCTACCGCGGTCACCGTGCTGCCGGCCGGGGCACCGATCAGCACGCCGCTGCTGGTGCGGCCATCCGGCAGCTTGCCGCCATAGCGTGCCAGCAGGTTGCCCGACAGCGGCCACCCCAGTCCCCCCACCTTCGGTGCCGGCGCCGATGCCACGGCCGGCGGCACCTTGGTCGCCGGCGGCGGTCGGCCTTCGGCGGCGGCCTGGCGTGCAGCGCGTTCGGCGGCGGCCTTCTCCGCGGCAGCCCGGCGCGCTGCCGCGCGACGCTCGGCTTCGGCCCGCGCTGCGGCCGCGCGCAGATTGGCCAGCAGGGTTTCCAGTGCCTTGGCATCCTGCCCCAATGCCTGTTCCTTCTCGCGCCGGTCCTTGAAGCGTTCGTCCAGCGAGGCCACGGTCTGCGCACGTTCGCGACGATCGGCCGCCAGCGCAGCCGCCTGCTGCTTCTGCTCGCGCTGGGTCCCCTGCAGCTGCTGCTGGCGTTCGGCAATCTGTGCCTGCAGCGCCTCCAGTTCCTTGAGATCGGCAGTCAATGCGGTGATGCGCTGCGCGCGCTCGCGCTGCAGGTACCGGTGGTAGGCCAGTGCACGGTTGGCATCGGCCACCGTGTCCTGTGACAGCAGCAGCTTGAGCGGGGCGTGGTTGCCCAGCTGATAGGCCGCGCGCAGCAACCCGGCCAGTTCGCGATGCTGCTGCGCCAGGTTGGACTGCAGGGTCGTGCGACGTCGCTCGGCCTCGGCCAGTGCCTGGTTCTGCTCGCGCAGCGCCGCCTCGGTCTGGGCCAGCACACGGCCGCTGCGGGCCACCTTCTCATCGGCCGCGCGCAGCTGCTGAGATGCCTGGCCACGCTGGCCCTCAAGCTGGCGGCGCTCCTGCGCGACGCCCTTCAGCTCGCTGCGCAGCTTCTGCAGCTTGCGCTCCGTTTCGCGCGTGTTCTGTGCACCTGACGGAAGCGGCAGCGCCAATGCCAAGGCCAGCCCCAGCAGCAGGCAGCGCCCGCCGCGGGCAGCGGCGATGTGATGTCGGCGTGAGGGGAAGGCGTTGTTGCGCAAGGGCTTTCCAGTGACTTCAGGCAGTTGCAGGGGCGATTGGGGAATGGTGACATCAACGCACGCGGCCTGCCAGCCGCACATCCACCGAGGGACCCATGAACATTCGATCCATTCCGCTGCTGTTGGGCGTGCTGCTGGCCAGCAGTCCCGCCTGGGCACAGGACAACATCAGCAAGGTCAACGGCAGCATCACCGCCGAAGCCGGGCAGCGCTACGGCAAGCTGGATACCGTCAACGGCGGCATCCGCGTCGGCGAAGGCAGCGAAACCGGCAGCATCGATACCGTCAACGGTGGGGTGAAGGTCGCCGACCGCGCCCGTACCGGCAGCATCGAAACGGTCAACGGCGGGGTGCGCCTGGGCCGTGAGGTGATCGCCCGCGGCAACGTCAGCACGGTCAATGGCAGCATCTTCAGTGATCGCGGCAGCCAGATCGAAGGCGGCGTGGAGACCGTCAACGGTGGCATCGGCCTGGTCGAGAGCCGCGTCAGCAAGGACGTGGAAACCGTCAATGGCGATATCACCGTGGGCATCGGCTCCCAGGTCGACGGCGGCGTGCGCGTGCGCAAGCCCAGCTTCAGCGTCTCGCTGACGGCCGTCCGCAAGCCGCGGGTCATCATCGGCCCGAACGCCGTGGTCAGTGGCGCCCTGCACTTCGAGCGGGACGTGGTGCTGTACGTGCACCGCACCGCGCGCATCGGCCCGGTCAGCGGCGCCGATCCCATTCCGTTCGACAGCGAAACCGCGCCGGCGGACTGAGCCCAACGATTCGGGGATACTCCCCGTTCCCGGCCGCACCACCGTGCGGCCCTCCCTTGTTTCCCAGGAACCGATGATGCCCCGCAAACTCCTCCTGTGCCTGGCCGCCGCGGCCGCGCTCAGTGCCTGCAAAGGCAATGACTCCCCGGCGCCGAGCGCCGGCACCGACAGTACCGCCCCGTCCACCGCGACCGCGGGCCATGCGTTCTCGCCGGAGATCAATGCCGCCGACTTCGCCGAGATGGTCAAGACCCTGGCCTCCGACGAGTTCGAAGGGCGAGCACCGGGCAGCAAGGGCGAAGAGCTGACGGTCAACTACATCCGCGACCAGATGCAGCGCATCGGCCTGCAGCCAGGCAATGGCGACAGCTGGTTCCAGGACGTGCCGATGACCGAAACCACGGCCGATGAGTCCACCGTGCTGAAGATCAACCAGGGCGGCAAGACCACCGAACTGAAGTTCGGCACTGACATGGTGGTCGGCACGCGTACCGGCCAGGCCGAGATCAGCATCGATGCCAGCGACCTGGTGTTCGTCGGCTACGGTGTCGATGCACCGGAACAGAAGTGGAACGACTATGCCGGCCAGGACTGGAAGGGCAAGACGGTCGTCATGTTCGTCAACGACCCGGGTTTCCACGTCGATGACGAAACCCTGTTCGACGGCAAGCGCATGACCTATTACGGCCGCTGGACCTACAAGTTCGAGGAGGCCGCACGCAAGGGCGCCGCCGCGGCCCTGATCGTGCACGACACGGCCGGCGCCTCCTACGGCTGGGATGTGGTGAAGAACTCCTGGGCCGGACCGCAGTACGACCTGCCGGCCAAGGACGATCCGGAAGCACGCATCCCGGTGCAGGGCTGGCTGAGCGCCGACGCCGCACGCTCGCTGTTCGCCGCTGCGGGCCTGGACCTTGACCAGGCCTACAAGGACGCCAGCAAGCGCGGCTTCAAGCCGGTGCCGCTGAAAGCCACCGCATCCGTCGACCTCAAGAGCCGTATCGCACAGAAGCAGTCGCGCAACGTGGTCGGCGTCCTGCCGGGCACCAAGCGTGCCGACGAGGCCGTGCTGTACATGGCCCATTGGGATCACCTGGGCAAGCACGAGGGCGAGGAAGGCGACAACATCTACAACGGTGCGATCGACAATGCGACCGGCGTGGCAGGCATCCTGGAAGTCGCCGAAGCGATGGCCCACCAGGATCCGAAGCCGGAGCGTTCGGTGGTGTTCCTTGCCGTGACCCTGGAAGAATCCGGCCTGCTCGGCTCCAAGTACTACGTTGCGCATCCGACGTTCCCGCTGGACAGGATCGCCGGCGTCATCAACATCGACGCCATGTCCGTGGCCGGCCGCGCCAAGGACGTGACGGTGACCGGCTTCGGCAGCTCCGAGCTGGAAGACATCCTCAAGCCGCTGGCGGCGGCCCAGGGACGCACCCTGCACGGCGAAAGCTCGGTACAGAGTGGCTTCTACTTCCGTTCCGACCACTTCAATTTCGCCAAGGCAGGCGTCCCGGCGCTGTACGCCGACGGCGGCGAAGATCTGCGCGAAGGTGGGGTGGAAGCCGGCCGCAAGGCAGCAGCCGACTACGGCGCCAACCGCTACCATGGCCCGAAGGATGAGTTCGATGCGGCGAGCTGGAAGCTGGACGGCACTGTCGAAGACCTGCAGCTGATGTACGGCGTCGGCAAGGAGCTTGCCGGTGGCGACCGCTGGCCGAACTGGTATGAAGGCAATCCCTTCAAAGCCGCCCGCGACACGATGATGAAGGCCAAGACCCCGGCCCGCTAACGTCGCGCCATGCTCGACTGAACGCTATCGAGGTCAGAGCGGCGCCCTACGGGGCGCCGCTTTTTTTGTGCGATCGCAGCTCAGTGGCCGCTTTCCGCGCATAAAGAAAAACCCCGCTGCGCGAGCAGCGGGGTTTTGGGTGTAAACCCTGGCGATGACCTACTCTCGCATGGCTTGAGCCACACTACCATCGGCGCGGC
>NZ_JAODZG010000038.1:0-32955 GCF_029835135.1 Stenotrophomonas sp. GD04145
GACGCTTCCCGAACCGGCTTGGCATCGCCCGCCCCTGCGGACCTCTGTTTCAGCGCTGTACCTTTGACTGTACGCACCGGGCGGCTTCGTCTCCCCCCGATTGTCAGTAGCCTGATCCCTCCCCTGCTTTGGGGGAGGGTTTTTTGCAGACTCCCGGCAGCCTGCGTCGTCCCGACCGCATCCTGCCCTGTCACTCCTGCAACCTGCATGCCAAACCTGCCGTCCGGCACTGGCACGGCGCATGCATCAACGAAGTCCTCAAGACCCAGCGGCGCAGGCCGCTATTTTCGTTGACGACGGGCGGCCGCAGCGCGGCGCCCGGATTACCAGGAGAAACGACGTGGCAGACTTTGGATACGGTGGCATCGGCTCGGGCCTGGACATCTCCAGCATCGTCAGCCAGCTGGTCGCGGCCGACCGCAAGCCCGCCGACAATGCGCTGAACCTGCAGCAGTCCAAGACCAAGATGCAGCTGTCGTCGATCGGCACCGTCACCGCGGCCTTCGACAAGCTG
This sequence comes from Stenotrophomonas sp. GD04145, assembly GCF_029835135.1. Taxonomy (NCBI): domain Bacteria; kingdom Pseudomonadati; phylum Pseudomonadota; class Gammaproteobacteria; order Lysobacterales; family Lysobacteraceae; genus Stenotrophomonas; species Stenotrophomonas sp. GD04145. The sequence goes on from NZ_JAODZG010000038.1 coordinate 515, forward strand.
AAGACCGCACTCACGGCACTGAAGGCCACCACGGCCTTCGACACCCGCACGGTCACCGCCAGCAAGGGCGGCAGCGGCGGTACCGACGAGATCCTGACGGCCAGCGTGGCGCTGTATGACGTCGGCACCACCAAGGCGGCAGCGTCCAATGGCACGCACATCATCGACGTCAAGTCGCTGGCGACCGCACACAAGCTGATCGCCGACACCTCCGTGCCCAAGACCGATACGTTCGCCGCCGGAACCTTGACGTTGACCGTCGGCGTCGGCGACAAGGCCAAGACCATGAACGTGGAGGTCGAGGAAGGCGACACGCTGACCACGATCCGCAACAAGATCGACGCCGCCGGCCGCAAGGAAGGCGTGCAGGCCACCCTGATCAGCTCCGGCGACAACCAGTACCTGTCGATCGCACAGGAAAAGACCGGCGCGGCAAACGCGATCAAGCTCGAATACGCCGGCAGCGACCCGAAGTTGGGAGCGCTGGTCGGCAGCCTGAAGCAGAACACCGCGGCCGCCGATGCCAAACTGACCATCGATGGCGTTGAAGTGGTGAGCGCCAGCAACACCGTGGCCGACGCCGTGCCGGGCCTGACCCTGAACCTGAAGAAGGAAGGACAGAGCACGGTCACGATCAGCACCGACACGGCCGCGGCGACCAAGGTGATGCAGGATTTCGTGACCGCGTACAACGCGGCCATCGCCGCCATCAACACCGAAACCAAGTACGACGCCAAGACCAAGGAAGCGGCAGCCCTCACCGGCGACGCACAGATGCGCGGCGCCGCCAGCCAGCTGCGCTCGGTGATGTCGGGCGTGCTCAAGTCGTTGTCCGGCGATGGCCTGGACGCCAAGGCCATCGGCCTGCAGACCCGTGGCTACCCCAATGCCGATGGCAGCCTGGTGCTTGATACCACCAAGTTCGCTGCCGCGCTTGCCAGCCAGCCGGAGAAGATCCGCCAGGCGATCACCGGCGATGCCGGCGGTGCGGGCCAGCTGTACTCGCTGGTCGACGGCTACGTGAGCACGACGGTCGGCAAGGAGGGTGCGTTCGTTGCCCGCACCAAGGGCCTGAACAACACCCTGGACAGCATCGACAAGCGCCGCAAGGACCTGGATACACGCATGGTCGGCGTGGAGGCACGGTACAAGAAGCAGTTCCTCGCACTGGACAGCCTGATGGGCAAGCTGCAGCAGAGCAGTTCGGCGCTGCAGCAGCAGCTGGCGCAGTTGAACGGTTGACGGACGCGCGCGGCACTCAAGTTTGGTGCCGAACGCACCGATAACGGACGCAACAGCAATCATCGCGGTACTGCCGGCAGTGATCGTCACGATCCTGCTGCAGCACCCAGCGCAAGGAGAATCACGAATGTACGGTTCCAGCCGTCAGTACGCCGAGCAGTACCGCCAGGTGGGTGTGACCAGTGCGGTCACCGATGCCGATCCGCACAAGCTGGTGGCCCTGTTGCTGGCGGGCGCGCTGGAGCGCGTGCGGCGCGCACTGGCCAGCCTCGAGCGCGGCGACCATGCCGGCAAGGGCAAGGCGATCGGCGAGGTCTGCGCCATCGTCGGCCACCTCAACGGCTCGCTGGACCATGAGGCCGGCGGCGAGATTGCCGGCAATCTTTCGTCCCTCTACGACTACGTGCTGCAGCGCCTGACCGAGGCCAACCTGCACAACGACCGCGCCGCCCTGGACGAATCGCTGCAGCTGCTGGGCGAGATCGACAGCGCCTGGAACGCAATCCCGCACGAGCAGCGCCGTACGGCAGCGGTGGCACCATGAGCCTGCAGGCACTGCATGCGCAGCTGGACGCGTTCGAGAAAGCGCTGGGTGAAGATGCCTTCGACACCGCCGACAGCCTGCTCGAAGGCCATGACAGCAAGCTGCACGCGCTGTTGAGCCAACCGCTGGCGGCCGCCGACCATGCACCCCTGACCGCGCTGTTCGAACGCCAGCAGAGCCTGCTCACCCTGCTGCGCCATCGCCGCGACGCGGTGGCCGTGCAGCTGCACGATGGACGGCGCTCCCTTCGCGCCGCGCACGCGTACCTGCAGGCAGAATCGCTGGCATGACCCTCCTGCCGACCACGTCGCTGCATCACCCGGCCGAAAGCGAGCTGTTCGACGAGACGCTCAGCTGCGAACTGGCGCTGCCGGTCGAGTTCCAGGCCGGCAATGCGGCGGGACGTACCAGCAGCGCCGAAGGCCTGCTGCGCAGCCTGGCGCTGGTCGAGGACAGCCGTGTCGATGAACACGACGAGCGCAGCGAGGCCAGCCTTCCGCTGCAGCGGCTGGAAGCCAAGCTGGATCTGGCCATGGTGCTGCTGGGCCGGCTCGTGCGCCAGCAGGGCCCGGCATTGACCCTGCGCCCGGTGCGCTGGTCCCGGCGCGGCATCCGCCTGCAGCTGGGGCCCCGCAGTGGCGCGGCCCCGGGCCAGGCCGGCGTGGTCCGCGTGCAGCCCAGCGACTGGCTGCCCGACCATATCGATCTGCCGGTGGAAGTGGTTGCCGAGGCCGCCGATGGCAGCGGAGGCCACTATCTCTGGCTGCGTTTCCATCGCCTCGGCGACGGGCTGGAAATGGCCATGGAGCGGCATCTGTTCCGCCTGCACAGACGTCAGGTGGCCGAAGCAAGGCGGGCGCGCTGAACCCTGGCACGCCCGCCCGCAACGGACGACGCTTGGCTCGCCCGTTCAGCTAAGTTAAGGTGGACTCCCCTCCCGGACCTCCAGCGTGCCTGTGCGAGTTCTCATCGTCGACGATCACACCCTGGTCCGCGCCGGCCTGGCGCGGCTGCTGCAGGGGTTTGCCGACGTGCAGCTCGTGGCCGAGGCCAGCAACGCCGAGCAGGCGCTGCAACTGGCCCTGCAGCACGCGCCGGACGTGGTGCTGATGGATCTGTCCCTGCCCGGACGCACCGGCCTGGAAGCACTCAGCGACATCCGCATGCGCGCACCCGGCACCCGGGTGGTGATGATGACCATGCACGATGATGCCGCCCACGTGCGCGACGCACTGGATCGCGGTGCCGTCGGCTTCGTGGTCAAGGATGCCGCTCCGCAGGAACTGGAACTGGCGCTGCGCGCTGCACACGCAGGCCAGGTGTTCCTGAGCCCGCAGATCTCGGCGAAGATGCTGGCGCCCATGCTGGGCCGCGAGAAGCCCACCGGCATCGCCGCGCTGTCACCCCGCCAGCGCGAGATCCTGCGCCGCATCGGCAAAGGCGAAAGCAACAAGGAAATCGCCGCCGACCTCGGCATCAGCGTCAAGACCGTGGAAACCCACCGCGCGCGCATGATGGAGTCGCTGGGGTGCCGCCGCGCCAACGACCTGCTGCTGCTCGCCGCCCGCCACCAGCACGAGCTGGAGTGACCGCGCCATCCGGATGACGGGTTCCCGTCACCCCCACAGGCACTGACGGAATCCCGTACACGCCGGCACGACGCCCCGACCGCGTGCGCAACGGGAAATCAATGGCTTGCGACCGGGAAACGTCAACATCCCGCGCCGATGTCGGGAAAACCCCTACACGCTGTCGGGTAATTCACCAACCACCTCAGGAACCCCCTGATTCCGCACCTGCCGGATCAGAAGCAAGATGCGTTCCACAAGGCGTCGGGGAGCGGCGCCGGGGAACCACGATGAAGGCTGCACTCTCGGCCCAGCTGGGCCAACAACTTCACCTCACCCCGCAGCTGCTGCAGTCGATCCGGCTGCTGCAGCTGGACGGGCTGCATCTGGAACAGGAAATACAGCGCCTGCTCGACTCCAACCCGATGCTGGAGATCGAGGATGCCGAAGCACCTGCACCCGAACCCGGCGACGCCGGCGCCACCACGCTGGAAACCGCGGCGTTCGACGAGCTGCCGGAATCCTCGATGTGGGACGTTGCCGGCGCCAGCTGGCAGGACGGCGACGACGACCGGATGGCACGCATCGCGGCGGGCGAATCGAGTGATCCGCAGCTGCGCGTGCTGCAGCGGCTGGCACTGGACCTGGACGACCGCGAGCTGGCGGTCGCCGCCTTCTGGCTCGAGCATTGCGATGACGCCGGCTATCTGCAGGCACCGCTGGCACAGCTGCAGCTGCTGGCCAGCGCCCAGTTCGACATCGCTGCCGATGGCGTGGAAGCGGTCCGCCAGCGCCTGCTGCATGGCGAGCCCGCCGGCATGGCCGCGCGGGACCTTCGCGAAAGCCTGCAGGCCCAGCTGCGCAGCCTGGACGGCGTGGTTCCTGCGCGGCATCTGGCTACCCGCATCCTTGCGGGCGCGCTCGAGCCGCTGGCCGCGCACGACTACCCCGCCCTCGCCCGCCTGCATGACGCCGAGATCGGTGACGTGCGCGAAGCAGTGCGACTGATCCTCTCGCTGCAACCCCGCCCGGGTGACAACCTGCTGCCGGAACGCAATGCCGTGGTGGTACCGGACGTGGTCGCCTGGCACGCCGACGGCCAGTGGAAAGTGGCCCTCAATCCGGCGACCAGCCGCCGCGTATCGATCAACACGCAGTACGAACAGGCGCTGGCCGACAGCAACGAGGCTGCACCGGCGCTGCGCGAGATGCTGCAGGAAGCGCGCTGGTTCAGCCGTGGCCTGTCGATGCGCTATGACACCCTGCTGCGTACCGCGCGGGTGATCGTCGAGCGCCAGGCCGCGTTCCTGGTCCGGGGCGAGGAAGCGATGGCGCCGCTGACGCTTAAGGAAGTGGCGGAGGAGATCGGCATGCACGAGTCCACCGTCTCGCGCATCACCACCGGCAAGTACCTGCAGACCCCGCGTGGCACCTTCGAGCTGAAGCACTTCTTCGCGGTGCGCCTGGAAGGCGCCAGCGTCTCCGGCCAGGCGGTGAAGGCCATGGTGCGCCGCCTGATCGATGCCGAGCCGGCCGGTCGGCCGCTGGCCGACGAGGCCATCGCCGCCCTGCTTTCGCGCCAGGGGGTGAACATTGCCCGCCGAACCGTCGCAAAATACCGAGAACAACTGGATATCGCCCCGGCCCGCGAACGGCGCCGGCTCAGCGCCAGGCAACCGCAGCTGGCCCGGGTGGGCTGAAAAGGATGTTGGACATGAACACGCTCACGGTCCTGCTGGTCGACGACCACGAAGGTTTCATCAACGCAGCGATGCGCCATTTCCGCAAGATCGACTGGCTGCAGATCGTCGGCAGTGCCGGCAACGGCCTGGAAGCGATCGAGCGCTCGGAGACCCTGCGCCCGCAGGTGGTGCTGATGGACCTGGCAATGCCGGAAATGGGCGGCCTGCAGGCGACCCGCCTGATCAAGTCGCAGGATGACGCCCCGTACATCGTCATCGCCAGCCACTTCGATGACGCCGAGCACCGCGAGCATGCACTGCGTGCCGGCGCCGACAATTTCGTCAGCAAGCTGTCCTACATCCAGGAAGTGATGCCAATCCTGGAAGGCCTCAGGGAGGATCGATCGTGAGCGAGTCGCGCATCCTGGTGCTGGACAACGACGCCGTGCGTGCCGAACGCACCGTTGCCCTGCTGGAATTCATGGACTTCAATCCGCGCTGGGTTTCCGACGCGGCCGATTTCGACCTTGGCCGGCAGCGCCAGAGCGACTGGATGGCGGTGATCGTCGGCAGCCTCGACGACAGCGCCGCCAGCACCGCCCTCTACGCATGGCTGGGTGGCAGCAGCCTGCCGCCGCCGGTGCTGCTGGCCGATGGCGAGGCCAGTGCCTTCGCCCACCGCCACGGCCTGCATGAAGCCAACATCTGGCCGCTGGAGACGCCGCTGCGCCATGCGCAGATGGAAGCCCTGCTGCGCCGTGCCAGCCTCAAGCGCCTGGATGCCGAGCACCAGGCGGGCGCGGTGCAGGAGCAGGGACCCACCGGCAATGGTGCCGCTGTGAGCGCGCTGCGCACGATGATCGACCAGGTCGCGGCATTCGACACCACCGTACTGGTGCTGGGCGAGTCGGGCACCGGCAAGGAAGTGGTCTCGCGCGCCATCCACCAGCGCTCGCCGCGCCGCGACGGGCCATTCGTGGCGATCAACTGTGGCGCCATTCCAGCCGACCTGCTCGAGAGCGAACTGTTCGGCCACGAGAAGGGTGCCTTTACCGGCGCGCTGACCGCGCGCAAGGGCCGCTTCGAAATGGCGGAGGGCGGCACCCTGCTGCTGGATGAGATCGGCGACATGAGCCTGCCGATGCAGGTCAAGCTGCTGCGCGTGCTGCAGGAGCGCAGCTTCGAGCGTGTCGGCGGCAACCAGACCATCCGCTGCAACGTGCGGGTGATCGCAGCGACCCACCGCGATCTGGAGAGCCGGATCGCCGACGGCAAGTTCCGCGAAGACCTGTTCTACCGCCTCAATGTGTTCCCGATCGACGTGCCGGCCCTGCGCGAACGGCGCGAGGATCTGCCGGCACTGGTGGAAACCATTGCCGCGCAGCTGGCGCGCACCGGCCGCGGCGAAGTCCGTTTCACTGCCGAAGCCCTGCAGGCGCTGGCGGGCTACGAATGGCCAGGCAACGTACGCGAGCTGACCAATCTGGTCGAACGCCTGGCGGTGCTGCATCCGGGTGGTTCGGTCCGCGTGCAGGACCTTCCCGCGCGCTACCGGGGCGACGCCCTGCTGGCCCCCGTCAGCACCCCGGCCGCGGTACCGGCAGCACCCAGCGAAGAGCGATTGGACCTGCGCAGCTTCTCCTTCCACACCCCCGGCAGCGGCGGCCAGCCGTCGCTGGAGCACGGCATCGCGGTCAACCGCGCTGCGGCTGCCACGGCCCTGCCCGACGACGGCCTGGACCTGCGCAACCACATGGCCAGCATCGAGCTGGGCCTGATCAATGAAGCGCTGGAGCGGACGCAGGGGGTGGTCGCCCACGCCGCGCAGCTGCTGGGCCTGCGCCGCACCACCCTGGTGGAAAAACTGCGCAAGTACGGCATCGAACGCGAGCAGGCCGAACTGGCCAGCTGAGCGTGATCGCCAGCATGAAGGGGGCACGGACGCCTGGGCTTGCCCGGGCGTTCGTGTATCCGGCGGCCGCCGGCAAGGCCAAAAAACCGACGCCGGTTCACTGACACCGGCAGATGACGACAGCGTATCGGCACGCCAGCTCGCCCTCCCTCCGCCGAACGCAAACTTCCGTCACGTTTCTGAACCACTCAGGCGTTCCGGCACGGCACTTGCAGTGATCCCTGCAGATTCCCCATCCCTGTTCCTGGAACCGTTGCAGATGTCCCACTCCGTCACTTCGATCCTTTCGCAGATCCGCACCTACCAGTCCCAGATGGGACAGCCGGTGCTCAATCCGCTGGCTGAAGCGCCGCGCAGCAATGCCCTTCCTGGTGCGGTGCTGGATGCGCCGCAGGTGCAGCCGGCCAGCTTCACCGAGACCCTGCGCGGTGCGATTGCCGGCGTCAACAATGCGCAGCAGACGTCCGGCGCGCTGGCCAAGGCGTTCGAGATGGGCGAACCCGGCGCCGACCTGGCCAAGGTGATGGTCGCCTCGCAGCAATCCCAGATCGCCTTCCGCGCCACCGTGGAAGTCCGCAACCGTCTCGTCCAGGCCTACCAGGACGTGATGAACATGCCGCTGTAAGGAACTTGACGCATGGCACTGACGCTTTCCAAGGACAGCCTGAACGCCGAGAAGGCGGGGCAATGGTTCGACCGCCTGCAGAGCCTGCAGATCACCCGTCGGCTGGGGCTGATGGCGATGATCGCAGTGGCGGTGGCGGCGGGCCTGTTCGTGTTCTTCTGGTCGCAGAAGCCCGGCATGGTTCCGCTGTATACCGGCCTGGACCAGAAGGCCACCGCTGAAGCGACCGACCTGCTGCGTGCAGCGCAGATCCCGTTTGCCCTGGACCCGGCAACCGGTGGCATCACCGTGCCGGAGAAAAACCTGCATGACGCCCGCCTGAAGCTGGCCGGCTCCGGCCTGACCGACAGCGGCAAGCTGGGTTTCGAGCTGATGGAGCGCGACCCGGGCTTCGGTGTCAGCCAGTTCGTGGAAAGCGCGCGCTACCAGCACGCGCTGGAGACCGAACTGTCGCGCACCATCAATACGCTGCGACCGGTGCGTGACTCACGCGTACATCTGGCCATCCCCAAGCCCAGCGCCTTCACCCGCCAGCGCGACGTCGCCAGTGCTTCGGTGACCCTGGAACTGCGCGGTGGCCAGCAGCTGGAACGCAGCCAGGTGGATGCGATCGTGCACATGGTCGCCGCCAGCATTCCGGACCTGTCGCCGGAACGGGTGACCGTGGTCGACCAGAGCGGGCGCATGCTCAGCATCAGCGACCCGAACAGCGAAGCGGCGGTCAACGCCGCCCAGTTCGAGCAGGTCCGCCGCCAGGAGACCTCCTTCAACCAGCGCATCCGCGAGTTGCTGGAACCGATGACCGGCCCGGGCCGCGTCAATCCGGAAGTCAGCGTGGACATGGACTTCTCGGTCACCGAGGAAGCGCGTGAGCTGTACAACGGCGAGCCGGCCAAGCTGCGCAGCGAACAGATGAGCGAGAACACCACCAGCACGCCCGGACCGCAGGGTGTGCCTGGCGCAACCAGCAACACGCCTCCGGGCCAGGCTGCGCCGCCACAGACCGCGCAGACGCCAAGCGAAAGCAGCAAGAACGCCACGCGCAACTACGAGCTGGACCGCACGCTGCAGCACACCCGCCAGCCGGCCGGCCGCATCAAGCGCGTGTCGGTGGCGGTGCTGGTGGACAACGTGCCGCGCCCCGGCGCCAATGGCGCACTTACCCCGCAGCCGCTGTCGGCCGCCGAACTGACCCGCGTCGAGGCGCTGGTCAAGCAGGCCGTCGGCTTCAGCGCCGAACGCGGCGATACGGTCTCGGTGATGAATGCCCCGTTCGTGCGCGAGACCACACCGGTGGAAGGCCCGGCCTGGTGGGAGCTGCCGTGGGTGCACGATGCCGGCCGCATGCTGCTGGGAGCCATTGTGGTGCTGGCGCTGCTGTTCGGCGTACTGCGTCCGGCGCTGCGTGCCATCACCGGCCAGGCGAAGAAGCACGACCCGCTGGCACTGGAACCGCATACCGCGGACGTGCAGCTGGTCGATGACGATGGCAGCCCGCTGCCGGCCCTGGGTGCCGAGCGCGCCGGCCTGGGTGGACCGGAGGCGCTGCCCCTGCCGGTGGACTCCTACGAGGAACGACTGCGGATGGCCCGTGAAGCCGTGAAGACCGACTCCAAGCGCGTGGCCCAGGTGGTCAAGGGTTGGGTGGCCAATGACTGAGGTACCGTTGACCGGAGTGCAGCGCGCCGCCGTGCTGCTGCTGTCGCTGGGTGAACTGGACGCGGCCGAAGTGCTGCGCCACATGGAACCCAAGGAAGTCCAGAAGATCGGCATCGCGATGGCCACCATGTCCGACATCACCCGCGAACAGGTGGAACGGGTGATGGACCAGTTCGGCCAGGAGCTGGGCTCCAAGACCTCGCTGGGCGTGGGGTCGGACGACTACATCCGCAACATGCTGGTGCAGGCACTGGGCAGCGAGAAGGCCGGCAACCTGATCGATCGCATCCTGCTGGGCCGCAACACCACCGGCCTGGATGCGCTGAAGTGGATGGATCCGCGTGCGGTCGCCGACCTGGTCCGCAACGAGCATCCGCAGATCATCGCCATCGTCATGGCCCACCTGGAAACCGACCAGGCCGCCGATGCGCTGAAACTGCTGCCCGACCGCACCCGCGTGGACGTGCTGCTGCGCATCGCCACCCTCGATGGCATTCCGCCGAACGCACTCAATGAACTCAACGAGATCATGGAGCGCCAGTTCGCCGGCAACCAGAACCTGAAGTCATCCAACATCGGCGGCGTGCAGTGCGCGGCCAACATCCTCAACTTCATGGACAGCGGCCAGGACCAGGCGATCCTGGGCGAGATCGCACGCATCGACGCGCCCTTGAGTGGCCGCATCCAGGACCTGATGTTCGTGTTCGACGACCTGGTGGATCTGGACGACCGCGAGATGCAGCTGGTGCTGCGCGAAGTCAGCGGCGAGCGGCTGGGACTGGCCCTGCGCGGCGCCGACATCAAGGTCCGCGACAAGATCACCCGCAACATGTCCCAGCGTGCCGCCGAGATCCTGCTGGAGGACATGGAGGCCCGTGGGCCGGTGCGTCTGTCCGACGTGGAAGGCGCGCAGCGCGAGATCCTGGCCATCGTCAAGCGCATGGCCGATGAAGGCACCATCACCATCGGCGGCAGCGCGGAGGCCATGCTGTGAGCACGGTCGTGCGCTGGCTCGCCCCTGACCTGCTGGCCCAGCCGGAACCCGTGCTGGAACAGGAGGACGCGTCCGGGCACGCCGGGCCGGATCCGGAGCACGAGCCGGAACCGCCGCTGCAGTTGCCGACCCTGGAAGAGATACAGGCCATCCAGGACAGTGCCGAGAAGGAAGGCTTCCAGCACGGCCATGCGGAGGGCTATGGCCAGGGCCAGGCCGAGGTGCGCCGGCTTGCCGCGCAGATCGAGGGCATCCTGGACAACTTCAGCCGCCCGCTGGTCCGCCTGGAGAACGAGGTGGTCGGTGCGCTGGGAGAGCTGGCGGTCCGCATCGCCGGTGCCCTGGTCGGTCGCGCCTACGAGGCCGAACCGGCGCTGCTGGCACAGCTGGTCGGCGAAGCCATCGATGCGGTCGGCGGCAGCACGCGCGAAGTGGAAGTGCGCCTGCACCCGGACGACATCGCTGCCCTCGCCCCCTTGCTCACCCTGCCACCGCAGCAGCGGCTGGTTGCCGACACCAGCCTCAGCCGCGGCGACCTGCGCGTGCATGCCGAGGCCGTGCGCATCGACGGCACTCTCGAAGCCCGCCTGCGTGGCGCGCTGGACGCAGTGATCCGCCAGACCGGAGCGAACGCATGACGGCCGAAACGCCACTGCCGCCACCTGCGGCCGACTGGGCCCTGGCCCGCAATCTGCGCTTGGCCCGTCGCCTGGACGGGCTGCGCGTGGACACCGCACACGGCCGTGGCCTGATCCGCGAAGGCGTGCTGCGCCGCGCGGTCGGGCTGACCCTGGAAGCGGTCGGCTGCGAAGCACCGCTGGGGGCCAGCTGCAAGGTCGAAGTGGTCGACGGTGGCTGGGTGGATGCCGAAGTGGTCGGCTTCGCCGGTGAGCGCACCTACTTGATGCCCAGCGCCGAACTGCATGGCCTGTTGCCCAACGCGCGGGTCGTGCCGTCGGCACGGCGCGGCGGCGTGGAAGTGGGCGAAGGCCTGCTCGGCCGGGTGATCGACAGCGATGGCGTGCCGCTGGACGGCAAGGGCCCGATCCGTGCCGAAGGCCACGTCGGCATGGCCGGTGTGTCGATCAATCCACTCGCGCGCGAGCCGATCACCCAGCCACTGGATGTGGGCGTGCGCGCCATCAACGCACTGCTGCCGATCGGCCGTGGCCAGCGTGTCGGCCTGTTCGCCGGCTCCGGCGTCGGCAAATCGACACTGCTGGGCATGATGACCCGCTACACCGCTGCCGACGTCATCGTGGTCGGGCTGATCGGCGAACGCGGCCGCGAAGTGCGCGATTTCGTCGAAACCACGCTGGGCGAGGAAGGCCTGCGCCGCGCGGTGGTGGTCGCCAGCCCGGCCGATCGGCCACCGCTGGCGCGCCTGCATGGCGCCTACCGTGCCACCGCCATTGCCGAATGGTTCCGCGACCAGGGCCTGAACGTCCTGCTGCTGATGGACTCGCTGACCCGCTTCGCGCAGGCACAGCGCGAGATCGGCCTGTCGGTGGGCGAACCGCCGACCACGCGCGGCTACCCGCCGTCGGTGTTCGCCAAGCTGCCCGCGCTGGTCGAACGCGCCGGCAACGGCGCCAAGGGGCGCGGCTCCATCACCGCGTTCTACACCGTGCTGACCGAAGGCGACGATCCGCAGGATCCGATCGCAGACGCCGCACGCGCGATCCTCGACGGCCACATCCTGCTGTCGCGCCGGGTCGCGGACAGCGGCCTGTACCCGGCCATCGACGTGGAATCGTCCGTCAGCCGCGTGGTCACGGAAATCGCCGACGAACCGTGGCGCCTGCGCATCCGCAAGCTCAAGCGCCTGGTGTCGGCCTACTCGGCCAACCGCGACCTGATCGCCATCGGCGCCTACCAGCGCGGCAACGACGCGGCCACCGACGAAGCCCTGGAACGCTGGCCGGAAATCATGGAATTCCTGGGACAGGACGTGGCCAAGGCCGCGGATCTCCCGCACAGCCAGGCGGCGCTGCAGCGCCTGGTGGAAAACGAGGTGTAAGCGATGAACCAGTCCAAGCGTATCGACCCTCTGCTGAGGCGGGCACAGGAACATGAAGATGCGGTCGCCCGCGACCTGGCCGAGCGCCAGCGCCTTCTCGACACTCACCTGTCGCGTCTGGACGAACTGCGACGTTATGCCGAGGAGTACGCCAACGCACAGATGGCCGCGACCAGTCCCGCCCAGCTGTTGAACCGGCGTGCGTTCCTTGACCGCCTCGACAGTGCGGTGGAGCAACAGCAGCGCACCGTCGACGGCAACCGCGAGAAGGTCGAAGCCGAACGCGCGCGCCTGATCCTGGCCAGCCGCGACAAGGCGGTACTGGAGCAGCTGGCCGCCAGCTATCGCGCACAGGAAAAGGTGGTGATAGACCGCCGCGACCAGCGCGAGATGGATGACATCGGCGCGCGCCGCTCCCGCCTGGCGCAGGCCGAGGACCAGGACGGCGCAGACACCGGAGGCCGTTCGTGACGCCCGCCGCGCTTTCGGGCAGCAGCACGACGGCCACTCCGCCCGGCGTGGGCAGCAGCCCGTCGCGCACGGCACGCAGCGAAGGCGGCAAGGACTTCGGTCAGCTGCTGCAGGGCGATGCGCCCGTCCCGCCCGCGGACAGCCCCGCGCCGACCGGCGTTGCGGCCACCGGCAGCGATGACGCCGCCAGCGTGCGGCCCCCCGCCAGCGAGCAGGCTACGGGCGAGGCCGCTGCGCCACCGGCCGGCAAGGCTGCGACCGACCAGGACGCGACGACGGAAACCGACGAAGCGCCCTGGCCTCCATTTGGACTGGCCGGGCTGGTGCTGGCCACCCCACTGCCCGCCGACCCTGCGGCCAGCGTCCCACCGTCCGCAATGGGCACAGCGCCGCCGGCCCTGGCGGCAACCGCCGTACCGCCATCGCCGGTTGCCGCGTCGCCTGCCGCCGCGGTGCAGCCACCCGCCCCGGGCGTCGATGGCGAAGACGGCGCACTGCCCCTGCCCGCTCTGCCGATGGGCGACGCCGCGCTGGAGCGCAGCGCTGACACCGACAGCACATTGCAGGGTGATCGTGCCCCGCCTGCCCCCCTGCAGGCGCCCCTGCCCGCCGCACTGCAGGATCTGAAGGCGGCGCTGTCCAGCAACGCGGTCTTCAACGGTGAACCGACGCCGAAGCCGGTGCTTGGCGACGACGGTTTCGACCAGGCCATCGGCGCCCGCCTGGGCTGGCTGGCCGACCAGAAGATCGGTCACGCCCACATCCGACTGAGCCCGGACGATCTGGGGCCGGTGGACGTACGCCTGCAGCTCAACGGTGACAAGGTCCACGCCAGTTTCAGCAGCCCGCACGTGGATGTCCGCCAGGCGCTGGAAAGCAGCCTGCCACGCCTGCGTGAACTGCTGGGCGAACAGGGCTTCCAGCTGGCCCACGCCGATGTCGGCCATCAGCCGGGCGGCGGTGGCGCACCTGCCGGCCAGGCCGGGCAGGAGGCAGGTCGGGGTGACGGAGAACCGACGCGGGGTGATGCCAGCCTGCCGGCCACCCCGTTGATCCGCCAGCGTGGCCTGCTGGACGCCTACGCCTGACAGGTGTGCCAACCAAGGTTGGCACCCACCAGAGCGGAGCGGTTGGCACCCACCAGAGCGGAGCGGCTGGCACCCATCAGAGCGATGTGGTTGGCACCTGCCAGCATCGCGTTGGTGGGTGCGGAGCTTGCTCCGCACGGCCCCACCGGCACCCCGACGGAATTCCGTCGCACCCTGTTCCCGGTGCATCGGCACACCCCTTGCATATCCCGGTGAAGCAACCCTCAGGAGCTTCACCTCGTGGCCGCAGCCGCTGACAAAACCAAGAAGAACGTCGAAAAGGACAAGGCCCGCACGCCGCGCAGTCCGATCCTGATCACCGCGCTGGTGGCCGTACTGGCTGCCGCTGCCGCCGGTGGCGGCGTGTGGTTCTTCACCCAGTCCACGCAGGAAGAAAAGACCAGCCAGGCGCCGAAGAAGAAGAACGCCACGCCGGCACCGGCGCAGTACTTCGCGCTGGAGCCCGCGTTCGTGGTCAACCTCAATGGTCCCATCGACGGCCCGCGCTACCTGCAGCTGGAAGTGCAGCTGATGACCCGTGATCCGGCCGCGCTGGAGGCGATCAAGACCCACGCCCCGGCCCTGCGTGCACGACTGCTGATGCTGTTCTCGCAGGTCGAGCCGGCACAGATTGCCGATATCGCCGGCAAGAAGAAGCTGCAGGCCGATTCGCTGGCCGAGGTGCAGAAGGTGCTCAAGGCCGAGACCGGCAGCAATGGTGCCGACGATCTGCTGTTCACCAGCTTCGTGACCCAGTAAGGGCCCACCGATGAATGATCTGCTGTCCCAGGACGAGATCGATGCCCTGCTCCACGGCGTGGACAGCGGCGCGGTCGAGACCGACCCGGAGCCGCCCTCCGGCGAAGCCCGTTCATACGACTTCGCCAGCCAGGACCGCATCATCCGCGGCCGCATGCCGACGCTGGAAATGGTCCACGAGCGCTTTGCGCGCCTGTGGCGCATCGGCCTGTTCAACCTGATCCGGCGCTCGGCCGAACTGTCGGTGCGCGGCATCGAGCTGATCAAGTTCAACGACTACATGCATTCGCTGTATGTGCCGACCAACCTGAACCTGATCCGTTTCAAGCCACTGCGCGGCACCGGCCTGATCGTGTTCGAGCCGACCCTGGTGTTCGCCATCGTCGACAACTTCTTCGGCGGCGACGGGCGCTACCCCACCCGGATCGAAGGCCGCGAGTTCACCGCCACCGAGATGCGCGTGATCCATCTGCTGCTGAAGCAGACCTTCGCCGACCTGCGCGAAGCGTGGGCACCGGTGATGGACGTGGAATTCGAGTACATCAACTCGGAGATCAACCCGCACTTCGCGAACATCGTGACCCCACGCGAATACGTGGTGGTGTGCCGCCTGCATGTCGAGCTCGACGGCGGTGGCGGCGACATCCACGTCACCCTGCCGTACTCGATGCTCGAACCGATCCGGGAGCTGCTCGATGCCGGCATCCAGAGCGATCGCAACGACCGCGACGAAAGCTGGGGCCAGACCCTGCGCGAGCAGCTCAACATCGCCGAAGTGACCCTGTCCAGCGTGCTGGCCAGCAAGCGCATGACCCTGCGTGACCTGACCCGGTTGAAGGTCGGCGACATCCTGCCGATCGAGCTGAGCCCGCAGGTGCCGCTGTGCGTGGAGAACATCCCGGTGTTCACCGGCGAATTCGGCATCGCCAACGGCATGAATGCCGTGAAGATCACTGCTACCCATCCGCCGGGCACCCGCCCGCGCGTACCCGTCATCCAGGAAGACCCGCAATGAACGATACCGACGCCCTCGAACCGACTCCGGCCCAGTTCGGCACCCTGCACGCCGACGAGGCCTCCGGGGTCGATCTGAATCTGGACGTGATCCTCGACGTGCCGGTGACCCTGTCGCTGGAAGTCGGCCGCGCCCGCCTGCCGATCCGCAACCTGCTGCAGCTCAACCAGGGCTCGGTGGTGGAGCTGGAGCGTGGCGCCGGTGAATCGCTCGACGTATTCGTCAACGGCACCCTGATCGCGCACGGCGAGGTCGTGGTGATCAATGACCGCTTCGGCGTGCGCCTGACCGATGTGGTCAGCCCGAGCGAACGCATCCGGAGACTGCGTTGAGCCTGCTGGCGTCCACCCTGCTGGGCGTCGGCAAGGCCGCCGCCCCGGTCGGCCAGCACGCGGCCTCGGCACCGGGCCTGTTCGGCGCGGTGCTGGCGCTGCTGGCCGTGCTGGCCCTGGTGGTCGGCCTGGGCTGGCTGCTCAAGCGCCTGCCCGGCAGCGGCTTCCGCCCGGCCGACGGCATGAAGCTGGTGGCCAGCCTCAGCGTCGGCGCCAAGGAACGCGTCGTGGTGGTGGAGGTCAACGGCCAACAACTGCTGCTGGGCGTCACCGCCGGCAGCATCAACGCCCTGCACACCCTTTCCGAACCGCTGCCGCCGCCCGCGCCGGTGCGCGTGCCGGACCTGAAGAACCTGCCGAATTTCGCCCAGCTGCTGCAGCAGCGGCTGCGCAAGGACCCCTGACATGCGTGTCATCCGTACCCGCCCAGCTACCCTGATCGCGTGGCTGCTGCTGATTGCCCTGTGCCTGCTGCCCGCGCTCGCCTTTGCCGCGCCGGGCGCTGCTCCGACCACGCCACTGCCGGATGTCAACGTGGGCAGGATCGGTGGCCAGCCGGTCAGCCTGCCGCTGCAGACACTGCTGCTGATGACGGCGATCACCCTGATCCCGTCGATGCTGCTGGTGCTGACCTCGTTCACCCGCATCATCATCGTGCTGGGCCTGCTGCGGCAGGCACTGGGCACCGGCCAGACCCCGTCCAACCAGGTGCTGCTGGGCCTGGCCCTGTTCCTCACCGCGATGGTGATGATGCCGACCTGGGACAAGGCGTGGAGCAGCGGAATGGCGCCCTACCTCAACGGCCAGATCGACTTCCAGACCGCGTGGACACTGACCACCCAGCCGCTGCGCGGCTTCATGCTGGCGCAGATCCGCGAGACCGACCTGATGACCTTCGCCGGCATCGCCGGGCACGGCACCTACGCCAGCCCTGATGCGATCCCGTTCCCGGTCCTGGTCGCCTCGTTCGTGACCAGCGAACTGAAGACCGCCTTCGAGATCGGTTTCCTGATCTTCATCCCGTTCGTGATCATCGATCTGGTCGTGGCCAGCGTGCTGATGTCGATGGGCATGATGATGCTGTCG
Organism: Stenotrophomonas sp. GD04145; assembly: GCF_029835135.1. Lineage (NCBI taxonomy): Bacteria > Pseudomonadati > Pseudomonadota > Gammaproteobacteria > Lysobacterales > Lysobacteraceae > Stenotrophomonas > Stenotrophomonas sp. GD04145. The sequence goes on from NZ_JAODZG010000038.1 coordinate 17,512, forward strand.
CCGATGCTGGTCTCGGCACCCTTCAAGATCCTGCTGTTCGTGCTCGTCGACGGCTGGGTGCTGACGGTGGGAACGCTGGCGGCCAGCTTCAATCCGGTGTGACCCGGACCGGCGTGATTGCAGGGGCCGCCCGCCATTGCCGGCGGCCGCATTGACCACCGCCGGGCAGGACCCGGCGCTACCGATGGAAAGACGATGTCTCCCGAACTTGCCCTGACCGAACTGCGTGGCGGCCTGATTGCCGTACTGTGGGTGGCTGGCCCGCTGCTGCTGACCGTACTGGTGGTAGGTGTGGTGGTCGGTGTCGTGCAGGCCGCGACCCAGCTCAATGAGCCCACCATCGCCTTCGTCGCCAAGGCGGCGGCGTTGACCGCCGTGCTGTTCGCCCTGGGCAGCCTGCTGATCGGCCATCTGGTCGAGTACACCACGCTGCTGTTCCAGCGCATTCCGCACCTGATCGGCTAGGACGCGCACCGCGATGGATGCCGCCACCCAGATGGCTGCCGACGGCCTGCAGGCCTTCGGCATGATCGGCACCGTGCTGTGGACGATGCTGCGCATCGGCGCGGTGGCCATGGCCATGCCCATGGTCGGCACCCGTGCAGTGCCGGCACGCATCCGCGTGGTACTGGCCGGTACCCTGGCCATCGCGCTCGCCCCGCTGCTGCCGCCCGTGCCGGAGTGGACCGGCTTCGATGCGGCCACGGTGCTGACCATCGCCCGTGAGCTGGCCATCGGCGTGGCCATCGGCTTCCTGCTGCGGCTGGTGTTCGAAGCCGGCGCGATGGCCGGCGAACTGGTGGCACAGGGCACCGGCCTGGCGTTCGCGCAGATGAGCGATCCCCTGCGCGGCGGCACCTCCGGCGTCATTGGGCAGTGGTTCTACCTGTTGTTCGGCCTGCTGTTCTTCACCGCGAACGGCCACCTCGCGCTGATCTCGCTGGTCGTGGACAGCTACCGGGCACTGCCGATCGGTGCGCCGCTGCCCGATCCGCACGCGTTCTTCAGCATCGCCCCGACGTTCCTGCTGACCGTGCTGCGCGGTGCGTTGACACTGGCCATTCCGTTGACGGTGGCGATGCTGGCGGTGAACCTGGCGTTCGGCGTGCTCGCCCGTGCGGCACCTGCGCTCAATCCGATCCAGCTCGGCCTGCCGGTGTCGCTGCTGCTGGGCCTGTTCCTGCTGGTCCTGCTGGCCGGCGAAATGGGGCCCCCGGTGCAACGACTGTTCGATGCGGCGTTCCAGGCTGCGGACGCGGTCACACACTGACGCTTCGATCACGCTCTGGTGCTTGCCGTCCCCCCGGGGGCGCGCGTTAGAGTGAATACGCGGCAACCGGGGGGATGCCGCGCCTGGCAGCCACATCCGGCTGCCTGCCACATGCATGCCCCACCGTAGTTTCCGTCGACAGGCAGGTCCGGGAGACTGACGAATGCTGGTAGGCACGTACAACGCATGGCTGGTGGCAGTCTCGCTGTTGGTGGCCGTGATGGCTTCCTACACCGCATTGGCGATGGCCGGACGCACGGTCACGGCACCCGGCAGGGGCGCGACCTGGTGGTGGCGGCTCGGTGGCGGCTTCGCGATGGGCCTGGGCATCTGGTCGATGCACTTCATCGGCATGCTGGCCTTCGACCTGCCCATTCCGCTGGGCTACGACCTGCCGATCACCCTGCTGTCGCTCGCCCTGGCCATCGCCTCGTCGGTGTTCGCGCTCTGGCTGGTCTCGCTGCCCACCCTGCCACATCCACGCCTGGCAGGCGGTGCCTTGCTGATGGGCACCGGCATCGCCGGCATGCATTACGTCGGCATGGCCGCGATGCGCATGCAGCCCGGCATCGACTACCACACGGGATGGCTGCTGCTGTCGCTGCTGGTTGCGGTCGCTGCGTCCTGGACCGCCCTCTACGTTGCCTTCCGCCTGCGCGCGCAGCGCACCCGGGTCGGCGACCGGCTGGCCGCCGCCGGCCTGCTCGGCCTGGCCATCGTGGGCATGCACTACACCGGCATGGCCGCCGCGCGCTTTCCACAGGGCAGCATCTGCGGCGCGGCGGTAGGCGATGGCCTGCAGAGCACCTGGCTGGCGATGCTGGTGGTGCTGTTGACCGTCGCGATCCTGGCGGTGGTGCTGGTGGTGTCCTGGCTGGACCAGCGGGTGGAAGCGCAGCTGCTGCGCCTTCGCAACGCGATGCTGAGCACCTCGCTGACGGATGCGCAGGAGGAATTGACCCAGGCCGCGCTGCACGACCCCTTGACCCGCCTTCCGAACCGACTGCTGCTGCAACGGCGCATCGTGCAGTCACTGGCCGAAGCCGAACAGGGCGGCAGCCGCTTCGCGGTGATGTTCATGGACCTGGATGGCTTCAAGCAGGTCAACGATGCCTATGGCCACCAGGCCGGCGATGCCCTGCTGGTGGCCGTCGCCGAGCGCACCCGCCAGCTGCTGCGGCCGAACGACCTGCTGGCGCGGCTGGGCGGCGACGAGTTCGTGCTGGTGGTGCGCATCGACCATGACGAGGACCTGCCGACCCTGGCCCGGCGCATCCTGCAGGCGGTGGGAGGCGGCCCGCTGCTGCCCGACAACGAACTGCAGGTGACTGCCAGCATCGGCATCGCCATCTGCCCCGACCACGCCGCCAGCGAACGCCAGCTGATGGCCTTCGCCGACGCTGCGATGTACCAGGCCAAGGAATCCGGCCGAAACTCCTTTGTCCTGTTTGCGGATTGGATGAACGACAGCGCCGAACAGCAGTTCCGCCTGCTGGCCGACCTGCGCCGGGCGATCGGCAGCGAACAGCTGTTCCTGCACTACCAGCCGAAGATCCGCGTGGCCACCCAGAAGGTCGCCGGCGCCGAGGCGCTGATCCGCTGGCGTCATCCGGAACAGGGCCTGATTCCACCGGATCGCTTCATCCGCCTGGCCGAGCGCAGCGGCGCGATCAACGAGATCGGCCGCTGGGCGCTGGACCAGGCGTGCCTGCAACTGCGGCACTGGCACGACGCCGGCCACGAGGGCTGGTCGATATCGGTCAACCTGTCGCCGGTCCAGTTCAGCTCGCCGCACCTGCTGCGCGATGTGCGCGACGTGATCGAGCGGCATCGCATCACGCCGCGCAACCTGGTGCTGGAGATCACCGAAAGCACCGTGATGCGCGACACCGACACCAGTTTGCGGCTGCTGCAGGCGTTGTCGGTGCTGGGGGTCGGCATCTCCATCGACGATTTCGGCACCGGCTACTCCAGTCTGCTGTACCTCAAGCGCCTGCCGGCCACCGAGATCAAGATCGACCACGCCTTCGTGCGCGATCTCGAACACAGCGCGGAGGACGTGGTGATCGTATCGGCGATCGTGGCGCTGGGCCATGCCCTGGACATGGACATTGTTGCCGAGGGCGTGGAAACAACGGCCCAGCGTGCCTACCTTGAGCGGCTGGGCTGCGACTACCTGCAGGGCTACCTGCTCGGCCGCCCGGTCGATGCCGGCCGATTCATGCAGCTGCACGACCTGCCGCGGCCACGGGTGGAGCTGGCGCAGAATCCGCCCCCGCCGGGCCCGCCGGGGTAACCCCGGACTCCGCGCCGCGGGCGGCCACCCACCGTATGATGGCCACGCGCCCGCCATTGCAAGGAACACCCCGTGACCTTACGCACTCTTCTTGCTGGCCTGCTGCTGGCGCTCACCTGCACCGGCGTGGCCGCCAGCGATCTGCGGTGGTCGCTGCCCCGCGATGCGCCGCCGGCACAGGTGGATACGGCACTGCAGGCGCTGGGTACGGAGCTGTTGCAGTCGACAACGCTGACCGATGCACAGCGCTGCCATGCGCTGCTGGCCACGGGTCGCTACGCCGAGGCACGCACCATGATCGAGAAGCTGCGCGCGACGCTGGCCGCTGCCGGCGATGGCGCGGCGGCCCAGCGCTGGATGCCGATGCTGCTGGCAAGCACTGGCGCGCGGGATGCGGAAGCGTATTCGCGCGCCTTCCATTCGGCCTTTGCTGGCCTGGATGATGTTGCCGCCGTGCAGGCCGATGCAGCGCTTGCCTTGCCTCCCGCTGCGGTACAGGCGCAGCTGACGCAGGCGCTTGCGGCACAGGCCGATGCCGCCACCGTGCCGCAGTCAGCCGCGCTGGAGCTGGTGCGCCTGCAGGCTGTGTTGCGCGCGCAGACCCTGGCTGCGGCACTCGCCCCTGCACTGCTTGACGCAGAACAGCAACGCCGCTTCGTGATCGACAGCGGATTGCGTATCCCCGTGGCCGAAGGGGTGGTGCTGTCCGCACAGCTGGCACGGCCCCGCAGCGCGTCCGCGCCGCTGCCGACGGCCATGCTGTTCACCATCTACACCGACCCGCCCAAGAACCGTCTGAAGATGCTGCTGGCCGCAGCCCACGGCTACGCCGGCATCGTGGTCGACGCACGCGGCAAGGGTCAGGGTACCGGCACCATCGCCCCCTACGAGCACGACGGGGGGGACGCCAATGCCGCGATCGACTGGGTCAGCCGCCAGCCCTGGAGCGACGGTCGGGTCGCCATGTATGGCGGCAGCTATGAAGGATTCACCGCATGGGCGGCAGCGCGCCATCACCATCCGGCACTGAAGACCATCGTGCCCTACGTGGCTGCCATTCCGGGCCAGGGCCTGCCGATGGAGAACAACGTATTCCTCAGCGCCAACTACGGCTGGGCCTTCTACGTGGCCAATGGCCCGATGCTGGATACCGACACCTACGGGCAGAAGGGCCGGTGGTCACAGCTGCCCGCCCGCTGGTATGCCTCCGGCCGGCCCTACCGGCAGATCGACCAGATCGATGGCACCCCCAATCCCTGGCTGCAGCGCTGGCTCGCCCACCCGGCCTATGATGGTTACTGGCAGGCCATGGTGCCGTACACCGAAGACTTCAGGGACATCCGCATTCCGGTGCTGACCATTACCGGCTACTACGACGACGGCCAGATTTCCGCGTTGCAGTACTTCACCGATCACATGCGCTACCGGCCGGACGCCGATCATGTCCTGCTGATCGGGCCGTATGACCACGGCGGTGCGCAGGCCGCCAGCAAGCCGATGCAGCTGCGCGGCTACACGGTGGACCCGGTCGCGCAGTTCGATACGCCCGCGCTGACCTTTCAGTGGCTGGACCACGTACTTCGCGGTGCCCCGCGCCCGGCGCTTCTGGCCGACCAGGTCAACTTCCAGCTGATGGGCAGCAACACCTGGGGGCATGCAGCCACCCTTGATGCCGCTGCGGGCGGCCACCGCACGTACTACCTGTCGGCAGCCGCTGAGGGCGACCATCACCCGTTGCAGGAACAGCGGCCAACGCCGGGAACACTGCGGCAGACGGTGGACCTCGCTGACCGCACGGAGGTCCGGCATGGCTACTATCCGTTCCCGATCGTGGCCGCCGGGGACGAGCCGGACACGGCACTGACCTTCCTCTCCGAGCCCTTCGCAGCACCGATGGACCTGATCGGACGCTTCTCGGGCGATCTGAAGGTCCGCATCAACAAGCGCGACATGGACTTCACGGTCACCCTGTACGAGCTGCTGCCCGATGGGCGCCGGATGCAGCTGTCCTACTACGTCGGCCGGGCCAGCCACGTACGCGACCCGACCACGCGGCAGCTGCTGGTGCCGGGGCGATGGACCGACCTGCCCTTCGATCGCACCCGCATGGTCGCCCGCCGTGTTGGCGCGGGCAGCCGGCTGCTGGTGAAGGTGGACGTGCTCAAGGACGCCATGCACCAGGTGAACCACGGCACCGGACGCGATGTCAGCGACGAGTCAGCCGCCGATGCCGGTGAGCCCCTGCAGGTGGACTGGCACAGCGACAGCACGCTGAGCATCCCGCTGCGGCCGGCCCTGCCCGGCTAGCGTCGGGCGTTGCCCCGGCGGTGAACCACGCGCCGCGGAACAGTTCTTGCAGGCAGCCCGGCATCCCCTGCCGCAGTGCCCGTGATGTCCGAGAACGAATCCGCCGGCGAGAAGACCGAACAACCCACCGAAAAACGCCTGCGCGAGGCCCGCGAACAGGGCAACCTGCCGCGTTCCCGCGAACTGGGGACCGCCGCGGTGTTCGGTGGCGGCGTGCTGGCGGTGATGGCCATGGGCGGCTCGATCGGCCGTGGTGCCACGCAATGGATGAAACAGGCGTTGAGTCCCGAGCAGGGGCTGCGGCAGAACCCGAAGGAACTGTTCGGCCACTTTGGCGACCTGCTGCTGCAGTTCATGCTGGTGATCACCCCGCTGGTGCTGGTCTGCCTGCTGGCCAGCTTCGTCGCCCCGCTGGTGATGGGCGGATTGCGCTGGTCGGCCAAAGCGATGATGCCCGACATCAATCGGCTGAACCCGCTGACCGGCCTCAAACGTCTGTACGGGCCGGAAGCCATCGCTGAATTCACCAAGTCACTGCTGCGAGTGGCGTTCGTGGGCGTCGCCGCCGGACTGGTGGTGTGGAGCGGCTTCGACACCCTGCGCGGGTTGATCCACCACCCACTGGAAACCGCCATCACCGATGGCCTGGGCTTCACCCTGCGACTGCTGCTGGCCACCGCCGGGGCAATGCTGGTGCTGGCGGCGATCGACGCGCCGTACCAGCGCTGGAACTGGATGCGCAAGCTGAAGATGACCCGCGAGGAACTGCGGCGGGAAATGAAGGAAAGCGAAGGCAGCCCGGAGGTGAAGGGCCGCATCCGCCAGCTCCAGCAGCAGATGGCCAACCGCCGGATGATGGAAGCGGTGCCCACCGCGGACGTGGTGGTGGTCAACCCGACCCACTACGCCGTGGCCCTGAAGTACGAGGGCGGCGCCATGAACGCGCCCACCGTGGTGGCGCTGGGCGTGGACGAGACCGCCCTGCGCATCCGTGAAGTCGCCGATGGCAACAAGGTCGCCATCGTCTCCGCCCCGCCTTTGGCACGCGCCTTGTATCGGGAAGGCCAACTCGGAAAGGAAATCCCCGTGAGACTGTATTCGGCCGTGGCCCAGGTCCTGTCCTACGTCTACCAGCTGCGCGCCTGGCGCACCGGCCCGATGCCGGGCGCCCCGCACATCGAGGTGGATGAATTCGGCAAGGGAGGCCGGGCATGAGCGCGCAGGCCTCGTCCGGATTCAACACCCGCCGGCTGCTGGAGATGATCCGCCAAGGCCTCGGCGCACCGCTGATCGTGCTGGCGCTGCTGGCGATGGTGGTGGTGCCGCTGGCGGCGCCCGTGCTCGATGCGCTGTTCACCTTCAACATCGCCATCTCGCTGATGGTGCTGCTGGCGGTGGTGTACGTGAAGCGCCCGCTGGATTTCACCATCTTCCCGATCGTGCTGCTGGTCACCACCATGCTGCGGCTGGCGCTGAACGTGGCCTCCACCCGCGTCATCCTGCTCAATGGCCAGAACGGCCACGACGCGGCCGGCAAGGTCATCGGCGCGTTCGGTGAATTCGTGATCGGCGGCAACTATGCGGTCGGCATCGTGGTGTTCGCCATCCTGACCATCATCAACTTCGTGGTCATCACCAAGGGCGCCGGCCGTGTCTCGGAAGTGACCGCGCGCTTCATCCTCGACGCCATGCCCGGCAAGCAGATGGCCATCGATGCCGATCTCAACGCCGGCCTGCTGACGCGCGAAGAAGCCAAGCTGCGCCGCGAGGAGGTCCGCGAGGAAGCCGACTTCTATGGCGCGATGGACGGCGCCAGCAAGTTCATCCGGGGTGATGCGATTGCCGGCATCCTGATCCTGTTCATCAACATGCTCGGTGGCCTCGCCGTGGGCGTGCTGCAGCATGGCATGTCGTTCGGCGATGCCGCTGCGACCTACACCCTGCTGTCCATCGGTGACGGTCTGGTGGCGCAGCTGCCGGCCCTGCTGGTCTCCAGCGCAGTGGCGATGCTGGTCACCCGTGCCTCGCGCTCGCAGGACATGGCGCAGGCGATGACCGGCCAGGTATTCGGCCAGTACCGTGCCCTGGCCATCACCGCCGGCATCATCGGCCTGGTCGGCCTGGTGCCCGGCATGCCCAACGTCGCTTTCCTGACGCTTGCCGCCATTCTCGGCTTCATCGCCTGGAAGCTGTACCGGAAGGGACAGGCACCGGCCCCGAGCGACGCTGCCGGCAGCGACCCCGGCGCGGTCAGTGCGCTGGGCCGACCGGCGGCGCCGGCCCCCACCGCGGAACTGAGCTGGGACGAACTGCGCCCGGTCGACCCGCTGGGGCTGGAGGTCGGTTACCGGCTGATTCCGCTGGTGGACAGCAATCAGGGCGGCGAACTCATGGCACGCATCAAGGGTGTGCGGCGCAAGCTGACCCAGGACGTGGGATTCCTGATTCCATCCGTGCACATCCGCGACAACCTGGAACTGCCGGCCAACGGCTACCGCGTGCTGGTGCATGGCGTGCCGGTGGCAACCGCCGAGATCCATCCCGACCGCGAACTGGCGCTGGACCCCGGCAGTGCGCTCGGCCCGCTGGACGGCATCGCCGGCAAGGATCCCGCCTTCGGCCTGGACGCTACCTGGATCCAGCCGCACCAGCGCGCCCAGGCCGAAACCATGGGCTACACCGTGGTCGACCCGGCCACCGTGGTCGCCACCCATCTTTCCCACCTGATCCGCGAGCATGCGCCGGAGCTGCTGGGCCACGAAGAGGTGCAGCACCTGCTGGCCAACCTCGCCAAGAGCGCGCCCAAGCTCGTCGAAGATCTGACGCCCAAGGCGCTGCCGTTGTCGGCCGTGGTGCGGGTGCTGCAGAACCTGCTGGTGGAACGCATTCCGATCCGCCAGCTGCGCAAGATCGCCGAAGCACTGGTGGAGCACGCGCCGTCCAGCCAGGACCCGGCCACGCTCACCGCCGCAGTGCGCACCGCGCTCGGCCGCTTCATCGTGCAGGAGATCGCCGGAATGTCGGCGGAGCTGCCGGTGTTCACCCTCAACCCGCAATTGGAACGTGTCTTGCAGGAGTCCACGCAGGGCAACGGCGCCGCGCTGGAACCCGGGCTTGCCGAGCGACTGCATCAGAGTCTGGCCGAATGTGTCAGCAAGCAGGAAGCCCGCAACGAGCCCGCGGTCGTGCTGGTTCCCGGCCCGGTACGTGCCGCGTTGGCACGCTTGGTCCGTCACAGCGTTCCGTCGCTGTCGGTACTGGCGTACAGCGAAGTGCCGGAGGACAAGCGCCTGAAGCTGGTCGGAACGATCAGCTGACGCCGCCCACCGATGCGTCAGAAAACAGACACCACCTTCGAACCACCGCAACAGACAGATGCCAAGGGGAACCCGTTCCGTGCAGACCACCGACCACCCGCGTTCTCCCACCACCACCCCGCCGTCCCCGTCCCGTGACCACAGCATGAAAATCAAACGATTCGTCGCCGCCGACATGCGCTCGGCCATGAACCTGGTGCGCAAGGAACATGGTCCCGATGCTGTGATCCTGTCCAACCGCCGGATCGAGGAAGGCGTCGAGATCGTCGCCGCAGCCAACTATGACGAGAGCGCGGTGCAACGCGCGCTGGAAGCCTCGCGGCGCGACGTGGCTCCGCCGCCGCCGAAACCGCGCACCGCCGCGGATGCAGTGATCGCCGCGGTCACCCGTCGCCGCTCCGCGACACCTGCCCAGCAGCCGGTGACGGCCACCACATCGGCCGTGGCCGCCCTCGCCCGCGCGGCCGTCGGTGCCACCGGCCGCACCCTGGACAGTGCGGACGAGATCGTGCCCACCCGCGGCAGTTCCGGCTTCGCTGCCACCCTGGCGCGTGCCACCGTCAACGATCCGGCACTGCCGGAGCAGATCTTCGCGCCGTTCGCGAGCGCCGTCGTGGCTCCCGCACCGGCGCCCGCCAACCGCGCCCGTTTCCTGATCGACCCGCCGCAGGACGAGCATCACGAATCCCCCGCGCCGGCAGTGCTGCCGCCGCCGCTGCCGATCACCGCTGCGGCCACTGCGCAGGCCGAGTCCGTGCACCCCGAGCCGCCGTACGCGCAGGACGTTGCCGAGACCACGCCAGCCCCTGCCGCTGCCGCTGAAGCGGAGACCGCGCCGGCCCCGGCGCCGCTCCTTGCCCCGGCGCCGGTACTGACGGTGGTTGCACAGGACGATGCCGAGATCCGCCAGCTGCGCCACGAAGTGGCCGGCATGCGCCAGGTCATCGAGCGCGAGATGAACCGCTTCACCGACGAGCGCCTGCGCGGCTGCCCGGTGCGGGCGACCGCCCTGGACCTGATGGACGAGTACGGATTCGATGCCGGGCTGGCCCGCGATGTGGCCATGCAGATACCGCTGGAAACCGAAGCCCACCGGGGCCGCGGGCTGATGCTGGGCCTGATCTCGCGCAGGCTGCCGATCGCGCCGGTCGATCCGCTGGAAGAAGGCGGCGTGATCGCTCTGGTCGGTCCGACCGGGGCCGGCAAGACCACCACCATCGCCAAGCTCGCCTCGCGCTTCGCCGAGAAGCACGCGCCGCGCGATGTGGCCCTGGTCACCACCGACACGCTGCGCATCGGTGCCCGCGAGCAGCTGTACGGCTATGGCCGCCAGCTCGGCATCGCGGTGCATGAAGCCAACAGCGGTACCGACCTGGACCAGCTGCTGGAGCGGCTGAAGGACTACAAGCTGGTGCTGATCGATACCGCCGGCCTGGGCCCGCGTGACCGCGCCCTCGCTGCGCAGCTGCAGTGGCTGCGTGCCGCCCGCCAGGTCCGCACCCTGCTGGTGTTGCCGGCCAATACCAGCTTCGGCGACATGGACGAGGTGGTGCGCCGCTTCGGCGCGGCCAACCTGCAGGGCCTGGTGCTGAGCAAGCTGGACGAGACCGGCCGCTTCGGCAACGCCCTGTCGGTCGCGGTGGACCACGCGCTGCCGATCACCTGGGTGACCGATGGCCAGGACGTTCCGGACGACCTGCACCGGGCCAGTGCGGCCAATCTTGTACTTCGCCTTGAAGATTTGCGCCGAGCGGCCGATATGCCCTGCAACCCGGAGTTGAACCATGCCGTCGCGTGAGTACGCCAAGCTGACCAAGACCTTCCCGCTGTCGGCCACCCGCAGCGAGCCGCTCGGCCCTGTGCGCACCATCGCCGTGACCGGCGGCAAGGGCGGCGTCGGCAAGACCAACGTCTCGGCCAACCTGGCCGTGGCGCTGGCCGGCATGGGCAAGCGCACGCTGCTGCTCGACGCCGACCTGGGCCTGGCCAACATCGACGTGATCCTGGGGCTGAATCCCACCCACACCCTGGCGGATCTGGTCGCCGGCCGCTGCTCGCTGGAAGACGTGATCGTCGAAGGTCCGAACGGCGTGCTGGTGGTGCCGGCCGCGTCCGGTCGGCGGCACATGGCCGAGCTGGCCCCGGCCGAGCACATCGGCCTGGTGAACGTGTTCTCCGAACTGGAACGCGAGCTGGACATCATGGTGGTGGACACCGCCGCCGGCATCACCGATGGCGTACTGACCTTCTGCCAGGCCGCACAGGACACCGTTGTCGTGGTCTGCGACGAGCCGGCCTCGATCACCGACGCCTACGCACTGATCAAGGTGCTGTCGCGCGAGCGCGGCGTGGACCGCATCCAGGTGGTGGCCAACATGGTGCGCGACCCCAACGAGGGCCGCGTGCTGTATGAAAAGCTGACCCGGGTCTGCGAGAAGTTCCTTGCCGATGTCTCGCTGAACTATCTGGGCTGCGTGCCGCAGGATGACTGGCTGCGCCTGTCGGTGCAGCGCCAGCAGCCGGTGGTGAAGGCCTATCCATCCAGCCCGGCGGCGCTGGCGATCACCGAGATCGCCCGTCGCACCGCCCGCTGGCAGGCCCCCACCGAGCCACGCGGTGGCGTTGAATTCTTCCTCGAGCGCATCCTCAAGCAACGCGGGGTGGCAGCATGAAAGGCGCGGCCCAGTACAGGGAAGTCCAGCGCTCGGCGGCGACCGAGGTCATCGCCCAGCACTCGGACCTGGTGCGGCGCATCGCCCATCACCTGGCCGCACGCCTGCCGGCCAGCGTCGAAGTGGACGACCTGATCCAGGCCGGCATGATGGGCCTGATCGAAGCCTCGCGCAGCTACGACGCCGACCAGGGTGCCTCGTTCGAGACCTATGCATCGATCCGCATCCGCGGCTCGATGATCGACGAGATCCGCCGTGGCGACTGGGTACCGCGCTCGGTGCATCGGCGCGCCCGCGATGCGGCCGCCACCATCCGCCGCCTGGAGCAGACCACGGGCCGTGCAGCCAGTGCCACCGAGGTGGCGGCGGCCATGGACATGCCACTGCCCGAATACCTGCGGCTGATGGAGGACGCCTCGCGCGGCCAGGTGCTGAGCCTGGAATCGCGCATCGAAGACCAGGGCGAACTGGACACCGTCGCCCAGGGCGGACCGACACCGCAGCAGGTCCTGGAACGTGGCGAGTTCGGCCGCGAACTGGGCAAGGCCATCGGCCATCTGCCCGAGCGCGAACAGCTGGTGCTCTCGCTGTACTACGAGCAGGAGCTGAACCTGAAGGAGATCGGCGCGGTTCTCGGCGTGAGCGAATCGCGCGTCTGCCAGATCCACGGCCAGGCCGTGCTGCGCCTGCGCGGCCGGCTGAAGATCTTCGAGGCCGCGGATGCCGGGCTTGAAGAATGAACATGCCTGCGGCGGCCACGGCCACCGCGGGCGACTGAACAACAAAGGAACTCCGCTTTGAACAAGAACATGCGCATCCTGATCGTCGACGACTTCTCGACCATGCGCCGCATCGTCAAGAATCTGCTGGGCGATCTGGGCTTCACCAACACCGCCGAAGCCGAGGACGGGCATGCCGCACTGTCGATGCTGCAGAGCCAGCCGTTCGACTTCGTGGTCACCGACTGGAACATGCCGGTGATGACCGGCATCGAGCTGCTCAAGGCGATCCGCGCCGATGCCAAGCTCAAGACCCTGCCGGTCCTGATGGTCACCGCCGAAGCCAAGCGCGAGCAGATCATCGAAGCGGCGCAGAGCGGCGTGAACGGCTACATCATCAAGCCGTTCACCGCGCAGACGCTGGAAGAGAAACTGGGCAAGATCTTCGAACGCCTGGCGGCCAGCGCCTGATGGACGCCACGGTCGACAAGAACGCCCTCGCCCTGCGCCTGCAGGAAGCCCTCGACGCGCTCGAATCCGGCGACGAGAGCGCCTGGCGCCAGCGCATCGACGCCCTGGTGGCCGCACGCACGCAGCCGATGATGAGCGGCCTGTCACGGCTGGCCCGCGAACTGGGCCAGGCCCTGGGCGAACTGCCGACCGTCCCCAGCGAGGCGGGCGAGCTGGACGACGCCTGCGCGCGCCTGGACCATGTGGTGGCGATGACCGAACAGGCCACGCACCGCACCCTGGACCTGGCCGAAGAGTGCCGCAGCCTCACCGAACAGCTGCGCGCCGAAGGCCTGCAGCCGGGGCAGGATGCGCAGCTGGAACGCATCCGCCACAACCTGACCGAGATTGCCCTGACCCAGAGCTATCAGGACCTGACCGGACAGATCATCCGTCGCGTGGTCGGCATCGTCCGCCGCGTGCACGAAGGCTTTGGCGCGCTGGGCCTGCCACCGGAGCAGCATCGCACCGATCCGGCGCTGGCCGGACCGGCACTGAAGGGACTGGACCGCCACGCGGTCTCTCAGAACGACGCCGACGACCTGTTGTCGGACCTGGGACTGTAAGCATGAGCGCGGTATCCGACGACATCACCGCCGATTTCATCATCGAGGCACAGGAAATCCTGGATCGCCTCGGCGAACAGCTGGTGTCGCTGGAACAGGCGCCGCAGGACGCCGACCAGCTCAACGCCGTGTTCCGTGGCTATCACACGCTCAAGGGCGGCGCCGGCTTCCTCGGCATCACCGCCATGGTCGAGCTGTGCCATGCCGCCGAAGAGGCACTGGGCGCCGTCCGCGCTGGCCAGGCGGTGCTGCAGCCGCATCACTTCGATGCCGCACAGCAATCACTGGACTACCTGCAATCGATGCTGGATGCCGTGTCTTCCGGCAACGAACCCGGCTATGCCCCGCCGGACCTGATCGCCCAGTTCGACGTGCATGGCGCTGCTGCGCCGGCCGCCGCCGCGCCCGCAGCGCCCGCGCCCGCCGCCGGCGACCTGATCACCGACGACGAGTTCGAGGCCCTGCTCGATCAGCTGCACGGCAGCAACGCCCCCACCGCAGTGGCGACGCCGGCCAAGGCCGACGATGGCCTGATCAGCGAGGATGAGTTCGAAGCCCTGCTGGACCAGCTGCACGGCGGCGCCGCCCCCGGCGCGAAACCCGTGGCTGCCCCGGCGGCGGCGCCTGCACTGCCCGCACCGCGCCCCGCGGCCGCCGCGGCCAAGCCCGCGGCCAACAAGCCGGTGGCCGAGGCCGAGCACACCGTGCGCGTGGATACCAAGCGGCTGGATGCGATCGTCAACCTGATCGGCGAGCTGGTGCTGTCGCGCAACCGGCTCAAGACCCTGCGTGCGCGCCTGCGCGACGAGGAACTGGACCGCGCCGTGTCGACCCTGGACATCGCCACCGCGCGCCTGCAGTCGGCAGTGATGCGCACGCGCATGCAACCGGTCGGCAAGGTGTTCTCACGCTTCCCCAAGGTCGCCCGCGATGTCGCCCGCTCGCTGAAGAAGGAAGTGGACCTGGAGCTGGTCGGCGCCGAAACCGAGCTTGACCGCAACCTGGTCGAGGCCCTGGCCGACCCGCTGGTGCACCTGGTCCGCAACGCCATCGACCATGGTGTGGAGATGCCCGATCTGCGCGAAGCACAGGGCAAGCCACGCATGGGCCACGTGCGTCTGTCGGCCCAGCAGGAAGGCGACTACGTCAGCATCGAGGTGCAGGACGATGGCGCCGGCATCGATCCGGAAAAACTGCGCGCGAAAGCACGCGAAAAGGGCTTGATCGACCCGGAGGCGGCGGCCCGGCTGAGCAGCGAGGAATGTCTGCACCTGGTGTTCCTGCCCGGCTTCTCCACCAAGCAGCAGGTGACCGACATCTCCGGCCGCGGCGTCGGCATGGATGTGGTGCAGTCGCGCATCCGCGAGCTCAGTGGGCAGATCCAGATCCAGTCGGAACTGGGTCGGGGCAGCCGCTTCCTGATCCGCGTGCCGCTGACCCTGGCGATCCTGCCAACCCTGCTGGTGCAGGCCGGCGAGGACGTCTATGCGCTGCCGCTGGCGCGCGTGATGGAAGTGCTGCATGCACCGCGCACCTCGCTGGGCTGGTTCGATGGCCGGGCGGTGCTGGATCGTCGCTCGCACACCCTGCCGCTGGTCGATCTGCGCCAGTGGCTGGATGTGACGCCCGCCGCCTCGGCGCTGCTCACCATCGTGGTGCTGCAGGCCGGCGAGGCGCGCTTCGGCCTGGTCGTGGACCAGGTCCGTGGGCGCGAGGAAGTGGTCATCAAGCCATTGCCGAAGGCCCTGCGCGGCCTGCGCGGCTACGCCGGTGCGACGCTGATCGGT